>NZ_JBEOSD010000056.1:0-45480 GCF_040302735.1 Streptomyces sp. NPDC097619
CCCGCACCAGACCGCTCCCAGCCTCCTTCGAGCCCGCCACGGGAGGCTGTCGACGGCCCCTTCGCGCGCCCGGAGCGCTTGCCCCCACCCACCCCCTTCTTTATAGTCATTACGACTATAAAGAAGGGGGTGGGTCATGGACGGCTACGACAGCCGGGCCTTCGAACCGTTCGCCGTCACCGTGGACCTCGCCGTGTTCACCGTCCGCGCCGGCGCCCTGCACGTCCTCCTGATCCGCCGCGGCCAGGAACCGTACGCGGGGGACTGGGCCCTCCCCGGCGGCTTCCTGCTGCCCCGCGAATCCGCCGAGGACGCCGCCCGCCGCGAACTCGCCGAGGAGACCGGACTCCCCGACGACCTCGTCGCCGGACTCCGCCTCGAACAGCTCCGCACCTACAGCGCGCCCGACCGCGACCCCCGCATGCGCGTGGTCTCCGTGGCCTTCACCGCGCTCGTACCGGACCTCCCCGAGCCCGTCGACACCGGCGGCGGCGACGCCGACCGGGCCCGCTGGACCCCCGTCGGCACCGCCGCCCCCCTCGCCTTCGACCACGCCGCGATCCTCACCGACGCCCGCGACCGCGTCGGCGCCCGCCTCGAGTACAGCTGCCTCGCCACCGCCTTCTGCCCACCCGAATTCACCCTCGGCGAGCTCCAGGCCGTCTACGAGACCGTCTGGGACCGCACCCTCGACCGGCCCAACTTCCGCCGGAAGGTCCTCGCCACCCCCGGCTTCGTCGAGGCCGTCCCCGGCGCGGCCCGCCTCACCGGAGGCCGCGGCAAACCCGCCGCCCTCTACCGCGCCGGACCCGCCACCGCCCTCCACCCGCCGCTGCTCCGACCGGAAGGACGCCCGTGAACCACCAGCCCGCCGCCACCGCCACACCCGCCCCTGTCGTTCGCGGGACCGACGGCCGGACCCCCGCCGCACCGCCCCGCCCCCGCAAACGGCCCGCCACCGGCGCCCTCCTCGGCCTCGCCCTCGGGGACGCCCTCGGCCTCCCCACCGAGTTCGACGACGTCCCCTCGATCCTCGCCACATGCGGACCCTGGCGCGGGATGGACCTCCCCCGCCCCGCCTGGATCACCGACGACACCCAGATGACCCTGGCCCTCGCCCGCGGACTCCGCACCGCCCGGGGCCGCGCCCCCATCGGTCCCGTCCGACTCGCCCGAGCCGTCCGCGAGGAGTTCGTCGACTGGTACCACTCCCCGGACAACAACCGCGCCCCCGGCCGCACCTGCATGACCGCCTGCGCCCTCCTCGACTCCGGCCGCCCCTGGCAGGAGGCGAGCCAGACCGGCTCCAAGGGCTGCGGCGCCAACATGCGCGTCGCCCCCCTCGGCCTCGCCCCCGGCCTGACCCCCGAGGAACAGGCCGGCGCAGCCCAACTCCAATCCGCCCTCACCCACGGCCACCCCACCGCCCTCGCCGCCTCCGACCTCACCGCCCACGCCGTCCGCCTCCTCGCCGAGGGCACCGAGGTCACCGGCCTCGTCGGCCGCCTCCGCTCCTACGCCCTCCGGCAGCGCCGCACCTACCACGAGCGCTGGCTCGGCGACCTGTGGACCCGCACCCCCTCCGACACCGGACCCGAGGAATTCATCGCCCGCGGCTGGGACGACTGCCTCGCCGCCCTCGACCGCCTCACCGCCGCCCTCCGCGACCCCGCCCCCGAACTCGACCCCTGCCTCGCCACCGGAGAGGGCTGGATCGCCGAAGAGGCCCTCGCCACCGCCCTCCACTGCTTCCTGCTCTTCCCCGAAGAACCGCTCCTCGCCCTGCGTCGCGCCGCCTGCACCTCCGGCGACTCCGACTCCATCGCCTGCCTCGCGGGCGCCTTCGCAGGAGCCCACCTCGGCGCCGACGCCTGGCCCGACACCTGGACCGCCCACCTCGAACACCGCACCGAACTCATGGCCTTCGGAGCCCTCTGGGACGCCTGATCCCCTGCCCGCCACCCCGAGCGGCACCCGGGCCCGGTGACACGACCGCCGCGCGCTGCGGGCTACGGGCTTCTCACCCCGACCGCCTCCGATGTCGCTCGACGTTGCTCGGCGCCGGGCCGGCGTCCGGTCAGCCCGCCGTGGCGGGCGGGTCCCAGGAGGCCGCGGACTCCCGCCGGGCCCGCACCAGGAACTCCTCCACCCGCCCCGTGTCCGGCTCCGCGGGCAGCGGTGAACCGGACACGGCCGCCTCCGCCTCCTCGACCAGCCGCCGCATCCGCGCGTCCACCTCCGGCCAGCCCACCTCGCCCCGGCGCACCGCCAACAACCCCTCCCGCTCCGCACCCACCCCGATCTCCAACACCCCGGTGCGCAACAGGTCCCGGCAACTGCCCAGCAGCCGCAACAGGTGCATGGCGTGCTTCCAGCGCGGCGCCCCGTGGTTGCGGACGTCCGCCTCCAACTTCCGCCGCTGCCCCTGCGCGTACCGGACGAAGGTGGTGTGCGCCCGCAGCGACAGGAACGCGCCCCGCAACTCCAGCAGTTCCGCCCCCACCGGGGTGACCCGCTCCACCAGCGGGGAGTGCAGGCACTCCAGGATGTTCGGATTGGCCTGCAGCGCCAGCGCGCAGAACCGCTCCAGCTCCCACGAGAACTGCTCCGGCAGCGGCCCCTCCACGTGCTCCGGCGGCTTCTCGAACCGCCAGTAGAGGGCGGTCGGCGCCAGGTACACCCCGCGCCGGTCGGTGTCACTGTCCTCCGTGGCCAGCCCGAAGGCACGCGACCCCATCACGCACGCGTAGACGGTGTGGTCGCGCACCAACGCCTGCGCCCCGGACCTCGGCTCCCGTTCCATGCGGGGACCCTACGCGGCCGGCCCGGGGAGACCACCGGCATTTACCGCGCGACCCCCGGTGCCCGGCGGCCAAGGCCCGGCGCGGCGGAGCGCCCGAGCGGGGCCGCCACCGGGCCTTGAGCCGAGCCGGAACCGTGACTGAGCCGGGCCGGGGCCTTCCTAAGCGAGGCGGACCTCGCCGCCCGTCACCGTGATCCGCTTCTCCGGCAGCGGGCGCGGGGCCGGCCCGGCGACCACGGCCGCGTCCGCCACCGCGAAGCGGCTGCCGTGACAGGGGCAGTCGATGGTGCCGTTCGCGACCTTCGACACCGTGCACCCGCTGTGCGTGCACACCGCCGAGAACGCCTTGAACTCGCCGGCCACCGGCTGCGTCACCACGATCTTCTGATCCTTGAGCACCGTGCCGCCGCCCACCGGCACCTCCGCCGTCGCCACCAGCGCCTCCCCGCCGGGAGCCGCCGGAGCGGAACTCCCCGCCGCGGGGGAGGAGGGCGCCCCCGAGGAGCCCGCCGAGGAACCCGCGGTCGACGGAGCCGCCGACTCCGGCGCGGCCGAGCCCCCGCCCCCACAGGCCGCCAGCGCGCCACCGGCCACCGCCGCCGCCCCGGCCGCCAACACCGTCCGCCGCGCCGCGCCCGCCGGCCTCGTGAGTCCCGCCGTTCCTGTCGTCCCGCCCGTGTCCGTGTCCGTGTCCGTGTCGGTGGTGTTCCGCATGGCGTTCTCCTCAGCCTCGGGCCGGTCGTGGTTCGCGGCAGCATCCTGACGCGCCCCGGGCCCCATGAGAAGCAGGCGGCCCGGCCGCGTCAGCGACCCGACGGCCGGGACACCAGTTCCCGCGCCGCGCCACCGGGCCCGCGGACCACCTCCCACACCGCCACCACGGCCTCCCGGTCCAAGGGCCCGTACACGTGCGGGTACGGATCCCCGGGCCCGCCCGCCCGCCGGACCTCCGAGGTCAGCGCCGCCTCGTCGAGCTCCAGGACCAGCAGGACCCCCGGCACCTCCCGGTAGTGCGACCCGGCGATCCCCAACACGGTGGCCCGGTCGGCCGAACAGTGCACGAAGCCCTCGGCGGCCAGCGAGGACGGGGCGAACGGGAGCCCGGAAGGAGCGGCCGACCAATCGGCCAGCGGAACGAGATGGAAGATCATGCCCCCGTTCTACCCCCGGCCCGCCCTCCACCGACCACCGACAGCCTCCCCCAGGTGGCGGTACGGGAGGGTTCGGGGGAGATTGTCGGTGTCTTCAGCCGGGCGCCGGCCTTCCCCACCCCCGACCGCGCCCGGTCCTTCCTGCGAAAGGGCACCACCATGGCGGGTAACGACCTCGGCTCCCTCCTCGGCGGCCTCCTCGGCGGCGGCCAGGGCGGCAGCGGCGGCGGAGGCGGCGGGAACATCCTCGGCGCCCTGCTCGGCGCCCTCATGGGCGGGGGCGGCGCCCAGGCCGCCGGCGGCGGAGCGGCCGGCAACAACCCTCTCGGCGGCCTCCTCGACATGCTGACCAAGTCCGGTCTCGTCGACCAGGCCCAGTCCTGGGTCGGCACCGGGGAGAACCAGCCCGTCACCGCCGACCAGATCAAGGAAGCCCTCCCCGACGACGCCCTCCAGAAGGCCGCCGAACAGGCCGGGGTCACCCCCGACCAGGCCGCCGCCGAGATCGCCCAGACCCTCCCGCAGGCCGTCGACAAGCTCTCCCCGCAAGGCGCCCTGCCCTCCGGCTCCCTGGAGGACATCATCCGCCAACAGAACCTCTGACCCCGAGCGCCGCCGACCCGGCGCACCCCGCAGGCCCGGTGCCCGACCCAGGACGGACACCGGGCCCGCGCACGCCCCGCCCCCTCATCCGCCCCGCCCCTCCCTCACCCACCGCCACCCGCCCCGCACCGCGCCGTCCGCCCACCGACCCGCCGCGCCCCGACCCGCCCCACAGGCCCTAGGCTGATCACCCCGGCGGACCGCCGGAGAGGACCGTCACCCGGGCGCCCGCGCCGCCGCGCGCGCCCCACCAAGGAGCGCCCCAGTGAGAACCGCCGTCGTCATCGGAACCGGACTGATCGGCACCTCCGCGGCGCTCGCCCTCGCCGGACGCGGGATCACCGTCCACCTCGCCGACCACGACCCCTCCCAGGCCCGAACCGCCGCCGCCCTCGGAGCCGGCACCGACGAAGCCCCCCAGGGCCCCGTCGACCTCGCCGTGATCGCCGTACCCCCCGCCCACACCGCCGCCACCCTCGCCGACGCCATCACCCGCGGCCTCGCCCGCGGCTACCTCGACGTCGCCAGCGTCAAGGGCGGACCCCGCCGCGAACTCGAAGCCCTCGGCGTCGACCTCGGCGCCTACATCGGCACCCACCCCATGTCCGGCAAGGAACGCTCCGGCCCCCTCGCCGCCACCGCCGACCTCTTCGAGGGCCGCCCCTGGGTCCTCACCCCCACCCGCGACACCGACACCGAGGTCCTCAACCTCGCCCTGGAACTCGTCGCCCTCTGCCGCGCCGTCCCCGTCGTCATGGACGCCGACGCCCACGACCGGGCCGTCGCCCTCGTCTCCCACACCCCCCAGCTGGTCTCCTCCATGGTCGCCGCCCGCCTGGAGGAAGCCGACGAGACCGCCGTCCGCCTCTGCGGCCAGGGCATCCGCGACGTCACCCGGATCGCCGCCTCCGACCCCCGCATGTGGGTGGAGATCCTCTCCGCCAACCCCGGGCCCGTCGCCGACGTCCTCTCCGGCATCGCCGCCGACCTCGACGAGACCGTCCGCGCCCTCCGCTCCCTCCAGTCCGCCGACGAGGACAAGCGCCGGGGAGGCGCCCACGGACTGGAGGACGTCCTCAAGCGAGGCAACGCCGGCCGCGTCCGCGTCCCCGGCAAGCACGGCGCCGCCCCCGCCGTCTACGAGACCGTCGCCGTGTTCATCAGCGACAAGCCCGGTGAACTCGCCCGGATCTTCGCCGACGCCGGCCGCGCCGGAGTCAACGTCGAGGACGTCCGCATCGAACACGCCACCGGCCAGCAGGCGGGCCTCGTCCAGCTCATGGTCGAACCGCGCGCCGTCCCGGCCCTCACCGCCGAGCTCCGCGACCGCGGCTGGTCCCTCCGCCAGTCCTGAACCACCCGCCGGACCCCCGACCGGGGCCCCCACGGGCCCCCACCCCGGCCCCCACGGGCCCCTACCGGCCCCCAACGGCCCCCACCGCGGCCTCCACGGGCCCCCGACCGCGGCCCCCACGGGCCACCGGTCGGGCGGCCCGCCCGGACTCGGTAACCTAGAAGAGGGGCGTTTCTTCGCGCGCCCGTAAACGCCGCGCTCAGCAGAAGGGCCCACCACCGTGGAAACCGCCGTGATCGTCGCCATCGACGGCCCCTCCGGCACCGGGAAGTCCAGCACCTCCAAGGCCGTCGCCGCCAAGCTCGGCCTGCGCTACCTGGACACCGGAGCCCAGTACCGGGCGATCACCTGGTGGATGCTCACCAACGGGGTGGACACCCAGGACCCCCAGGCCATCGCCCTGGCCGCGGCCAAGCCCGTGATCGTCTCCGGTACCGACCCGTCCGCCCCCACCATCACCGTGGACGGCCTCGACGCCTCCGGCCCCATCCGCACCCAGGACGTCACCTCCAAGGTCAGCGCCGTCAGCGCCGTCCCCGAGGTCCGCACCCTCATCACCGAACTCCAGCGGTCCATCGCCGCCGGAGCCGAGGGCGGCATCGTCGTCGAGGGCCGCGACATCGGCACCACCGTCCTCCCCGACGCCGACCTCAAGATCTTCCTCACCGCCTCCGCCGAGGCCCGCGCGGCCCGCCGCAGCGGCGAACTCAAGGGCAAGGAGGCCGCCGACCTGGCCGCCACCAAGGAAGCCCTGATCAAGCGCGACGCCGCCGACTCCGGCCGCAAGACCTCCCCCCTCGCCAAGGCCGACGACGCCGTCGAGGTCGACACCACCGACCTCACCCTCGACCAGGTCATCGAATGCGTGGTCACCCTCGTCGAGGAGCGGCGGGCGGAGAAGCAGGCCGCCGCGTGAGCACAGCGCCCTCCCTCCAGGGGGCGGCGGTCGGACGGCGCATCGGCATCGGCCTGATGTACGGCCTCTGGCGCCCCCGGGTGCTCGGCTCCTGGAAGGTACCGGCCACCGGACCGGTCATCCTCGCCGTCAACCACTCCCACAACATCGACGGCCCCATGCTCATGGGCACCGCGCCCCGACCCGTCCACTTCCTGATCAAGCAGGAAGCGTTCATCGGACCGCTCGGCCCCTTCCTGGAGGGCATCGGACAGGTCAAGGTCGACCGCTCCGGCACCGACCGCACCGCCGTCACCCGCGCCCTCGCCGTCCTGGAGGACGGCGGGGCCCTCGGCATCTTCCCCGAGGGCACCCGCGGCGAAGGCGACTTCGCCGCCCTCCGTGCCGGACTCGCCTACTTCGCGGTCCGCTCCGGAGCCCCCGTCGTCCCGGTGGCCGTGCTCGGCAGCACCGACCGCCGCGGCCGCGTCGTCAAGGCCCTGCCGCCCCTCAAGGGACGCGTCGACGTCGTCTTCGGCGACCCCTTCACCGCGGGCGACGGCACCGGCCGACGCACCCGCACGGCCCTCGACGAGGCCACCGTACGCATCCAGAAGCGGCTCACCGCCCACCTGGACCACGCCAAGCGGCTCACCGGCCGCTAGGCCAGACTGAACGAGTAGTGGGCCCGCCCGCGGGTGCCACCGACCACCACGAACGACGAGGAACGGACTTCATGAACGACCAGCACGACCACGGAGCACTCGGCGACGCCGAGTACGCGGAGTTCATGGAGCTCGCCGCGGAAGAGGGCTTCGACCTGGAGGACGTCGAGGACGCCCTCGGCGAGGCCGGACACGGCCCGCTGCCCGTCCTCGCCATCGTCGGCCGCCCCAACGTCGGCAAGTCGACCCTGGTCAACCGCATCATCGGCCGCCGCGAAGCCGTCGTCGAGGACAAGCCCGGCGTCACCCGCGACCGCGTCACCTACGAAGCCGAATGGGCCGGCCGCCGCTTCAAGGTCGTCGACACCGGCGGCTGGGAGCAGGACGTCCTCGGCATCGACGCCTCCGTCGCCACCCAGGCCGAATACGCCATCGAGGCCGCCGACGCCGTCGTCTTCGTCGTCGACGCCACCGTCGGCGCCACCGACACCGACGAGGCCGTCGTCCGCCTCCTCCGCCGCGCCGGCAAGCCCGTGGTCCTCGCCGCCAACAAGGTCGACGGCCAGTCCGGCGAAGCCGACGCCGCCATGCTCTGGTCCCTCGGCCTGGGCGAGCCCCACCCCGTCTCCGCCCTCCACGGCCGCGGCACCGGCGACCTCCTCGACCGCGTCCTCGACGCCCTCCCCGAGGCCCCCGCCCAGACCTTCGGCGGCAACGCCCCCGGCGGCCCCCGCCGCATCGCCCTCATCGGCCGCCCCAACGTCGGCAAGTCCTCCCTGCTCAACAAGGTGGCCCGCGAAGAGCGCGTCGTCGTCAACGAGCTCGCCGGCACCACCCGCGACCCCGTCGACGAACTCATCGAGCTCGGCGGCGTCACCTGGAAGTTCGTCGACACCGCCGGCATCCGCAAGAAGGTCCACCTGCAGAGCGGCGCCGACTACTACGCCTCCCTGCGCACCGCGGCCGCCGTGGAGAAGGCGGAGGTGGCGGTCATCCTGATCGACACCACCGAGAACATCAGCGTCCAGGACCAGCGCATCATCACCATGGCCGTCGAGGCCGGCCGCGCCATCGTCATCGCCTACAACAAGTGGGACGAGCTCGACGAGGAGCGCCGCTACTACCTGGAGCGCGAGATCGAGACCGAGATGCAGCAGGTGGCCTGGGCCCCGCGCGTCAACGTCTCCGCGAAGACCGGCCGCCACATGGAGAAGCTGGTCCCGGCCATCGAGACCGCGCTGGAGGGCTGGGAGACCCGGGTCCCCACCGGCCGCCTCAACGCCTTCCTCGGCGAGATCGTCGCCGCGCACCCGCACCCGATCCGCGGCGGCAAGCAGCCCCGCATCCTGTTCGGCACCCAGGCGGGCACCAAGCCCCCGCGGTTCGTGCTGTTCGCCTCGGGCTTCCTGGAGCACGGCTACCGCCGCTTCGTCGAACGCCGCCTCCGCGAGGAGTTCGGCTTCGAGGGCACCCCCATCCACATCTCGGTGCGCGTCCGCGAGAAGCGCAGCAAGAAGAAGTGACGCGGTGCCCCTGTGACGCGGTACCCGCATGACGCGGTGACGCGGTAGCGGGGGAGTGTGGAGAGCGGGGCGGGCCGGGCGCGAGACGAGCGCCCGGCCCGCCCCGCTCTGTGCGTACGTGACACTGTGGTGTCACGCGTGAGGCTGCGGTGTCACGCGTGAGGCTGCAATGTCACCTGTCGGATTGCCACGTCACAGGTCCCACCAACTGCCGTGCCGTCGACCCGCCCCGCCCGCTCGCCCGGTGACGCCTGCCGCCCGTCCGCCTACCCGTCGACCCGCCCGCCGACCCGTCCGTCAGTACCCTCGGCGCGGGGCCGGCGGAAGCGCCGCGGGAAGCTGATTCCCCGGGTACGGCCGCCCGCCCGTGTAGGCCGCCGCCGCGTACCCCGGGCCGCCCGGTACCGGCCCACCGGTCCCGGCCGGCCCCACCGGGCCCAACTGCCCGGGATGGCCCGCGTACGCCGGACGCGGCTCGGGGACGGGCGCCCATGGTTCCGGCACCGGTGCCGTCCCCCAGTTCCCGGTGGGCTGCCACACGCCGGTCTGCCACCCCGCGGAGTTCCAGCCACCGGGGGCGCCCCCGGCCCCCGCCACGGCGGGCAGACCGCCCGAGGCCCCGCCGTAGCCGCCACCGGCGAAGGACCCCGCCTGCGGACCGCCGCCGTAGCCACCGCCCGTGTAGGGGGCCACGGCGGTCCCGTACGCGCCGCCGCGGCCACCGTCCGCCGGGCCGCCGTGGCCGAAGGCCGTGAACCCCAGGTCCTCCTCGCCGGACCGGTCCCCGGGCAGGGCCCGGAAGGACCGCAGGTACTCCCCGTACAGGGCGTCGAAGATCGGCGTGGGCGACGCCTCCGGCACCTCACGTTCCCAGACCGGCCGGACCGGCGGGTGCGGGCTCTGGAAGGAGCCGGTGAAGTGCGGGGGGAGCGGCTGCGGGCGCGGAGCGTCGTATGCGTGCACGTACCTGCAACGAACGCCGCCCCCGACGGATGCGGGGGCGGCGGCGGAAACGCAGAGCGCCGGGGGCGGCCGGGAGAGCTCCCGATCACCCCCGGCGCATGCCGGGCCGGAGCGGCCGGACGGGGCCGGCCGGTCCGGTCAGGTACCGGCGAGGGGCATCGCCCCGGCGACCAGCAGCCCGTTGGCGGCGGCCTTGTCCAGGGCGTCGCGCAGCAGGTCCTCGCGCGGCTGCTGGCCGATGGAACCGGCGGGGGCCGCGAACACCAGCACCCGCTGGGTGCGGTTCACGGCGGCCCGCCAGCCGTCGGTGACGGGCAGCGCCTGGTGGGCCTGCCACCAGGCCACCGGCTTGCCACCGGTCGGACCCGGCTGGAGGATCGCGTGGAGCTGGCCCACGGCGAGCAGCACGGACCACCCGGACAGCCCGGACGGCACGGAGTCCAGCTGGCTGACCGGGATGAAGCCCTGCTCGATCAGCAGCGGCAGGAAGTCGTCGCCGGGGCCGTCGCTGCCCGGACGGGCGATGGGGGCGGTCGGCTCCACGACCAGCGCCGGGTGCAGGTCCCCCTCGATCAACACGAGCCCGCTGGTGATCCCCAGGACGGCCTGCCCGCCCGGCACCGCCTGCGGGGCGTCGGGGGCGGGGGCGGGCGGCGCGGCGGGCGCGGGCACCTCACCGGTGATGCTGGCCACGGCACCCTGCAGCTGGTCCTCGGAGACCGCCACCACCTGGGAGGGGATGCAGGTGGCGTGGGCGAAGGCGAGCACGGCGGTCTCGTCGCCGACGAACAGCACCGTGCTGGTCGCCTCCCGCTCGGAGTCGCCCGGGGTGCGGCAGGAGGTGCAGTCGTAGCTGCCGGGCGCGGTCTCGCCGGAGAGCAGCAGCTCGGCTTCTTCGTCGCCGATCTCGGCGCGTACGTCAGGGCTGACGTCGAGCATGCGCGGCACGGGGTGACTCCTCGGACTAGGCGGGTGTACGCGGCCGAGGGGTTCCCGGCTCTGCGGGGCTCAACGGGGGATCCGCGGCCGGGGTCACGCACGGTTTGCCGCGGGTTTGCCGCGGACCCGCGCGACACCCGCCCCGGGCCGTCCGGGCCAAGCGGTGTCGCCCGCACGGGTGGGGCGCGTACCGACCTCGCGCGCCCCCGAGAGCGCGGCCCGGGACGGCCCCTAACGTGGCCCGATGGCTCAGTTCCGGCTACGGCCGTCCGCGACGCTCGCCGCCGCCCTGACGGCCGTCCTGGTCGCCGCCCCGGGGAACGCCACCCCGGCCGCCGCCTCCCCGCCCCCCGCCCCCGCCCTTCCCCTCTCCTCCCTCCCCCTTCCTGCTCCCGCCTCCCTCGCGCCTCCCCCCGCACCCGCGGCCCTCCCCGGTGCCGCGCCCGGGAGCCCGGGCGCGGCACGCCACGGGATGCCGGACACCGGCCCCCGCGGCCGTGGCCGGGACTGCGGCCCCGGCGGGCAGTGGCCCTGGGACTGCGTGGCCGACTGCGAGTCCGGGCGCCGCTGGCAGGTGGACACGGGCAACGGCTTCTACGGCGGGCTCCAGTTCTGGCAGCCGACCTGGGAGCGGTTCGGCGGCCTCCGGTTCGCCGCGCGGGCCCACCTCGCGACCCGTGAGCAGCAGATCCGGGTGGCCGAGGACGTCCTCGCCGGTCAGGGCTGGTCGGCCTGGCCGACCTGCTCACGGCGGTACGGGCTCTCCGGTCGGGCCCACGTGGTCCGGGCCGGGGACACCCTGACGGCACTGGCCCGCACCTACCGCATCAAGGGTGGCTGGCAGGCCCTCTACCGCCTCAACGCCGAACTGATCGGCCCGTCCCCGGGTGTCCTGGCCCTCGGCGCCATGCTGGCCCTGCCCAAGGACGCCGCCGTCCCCCCGCCCCCTCCCTCCTCCCCGCCCCCTCCGCCCTCCCCTTCCACCCCCGCGCCCGCGCCCACGCCCGTGCCCGCACCGGCTCCCACCGGCACCCCGCCCCCCTCCTCCTCCCCGCCGTCGCAGTCGCCGTCGCCACCGGCCCCCGGTGGTCCGTCGCCCGCTGCCCCGGCCGCCGCCTCCGCCGCACCCGTCGTGGGGCCATCCTCCGCCTGACCCCGGGTGTGCCCGGCGCCTCTGTGTCTCGGTGCCTCGGCGCACCGCCGCCCTGGGCGCCCCTCCTGCGTCCGCCCGGCCCCGTGCGCCCTGACCGGCGACCGGCTGATCGCTGCGCTGTCCCGCCGTCCGGGGGCTCGGCATCGCCTCTTCGTGCTCCTCCTCTCCGTGGTCCTCGTCGTTCGTCGTTCGTCGTGTCCGTTCCCGGGGATCGTTGACGACCGTCCGCTCATCCGGGCAGGGCCGGGCTCCCTGTGGTCGGGTGGGCGCCGGCAGACTCTGCGGCATGCTCGACACCTCCGCGCGTCTGCTGCGTCTGCTGTCCTTTCTCCAGGCCCGTCGGGAGTGGACGGGCGCCGAGTTGGCCGAACGGCTGGGGGTGACCCCCCGCACGGTCCGGCGGGACGTGGACCGGTTGCGGGAGTTGGGGTATCCGGTCAACGCCAGTCCCGGGACCGGGGGCGGCTACCAGTTGGGGGCGGGGGCGGAGCTGCCGCCGTTGCTGCTCGACGACGACGAGGCGGTGGCGGTCGCGGTGGGGCTGCGGACGGCGGCCGGGCAGGGCGTCGAGGGCATCGGTGAGGCGTCGGTGCGGGCGCTCGCCAAGTTGGAGCAGGTCCTCCCGGGGCGGCTGCGGAGGCGGGTCGCGGCTCTGAACGCCTTCACGGTGCCGCTGTTGAGGGGCCGTCGGCAGAGCACGGTGGACCCGGGCGTGCTCACCGAGCTGGCGGCCGTCTGTCGGGACGCCGAGCGGCTCCGCTTCGACTACCGGGACCACGAGGGCCGGGCCACCCGCCGGACGGTGGAACCCCATCGCCTGGTGTGCACCGAGCACCGCTGGTACCTGGTGGCCTGGGACGTGGAGCGGGCGGACTGGCGGACCTTCCGGGCCGACCGGATCGAGCCCCGGCCCCCGCACGGGCCGCGGTTCGCCCCGCGCACCCCGCCCGCCGAGGACCTCGCCGGTTACGTGTCCCGGGGCATCTCCCAGCACGCCTACGCCGCCCGGGCCGTGGTCCGCCTCGCCGTGTCCGCGGAGGAGGCCGCCCGCACCGTGGGGCCCGCGGACGGGGTCCTGGAGCCGTTGGACGAGCACTCCTGTCTGCTGCGCACCGGGGCGGTCAGCATGGACGTGCTCGTCATCCACCTGATGCTGCTCTGGGAGGAGTTCGAGGTGGTGGAGCCGCCGGAGCTGACCGAGCGGATCGCGGCGGCCCGGGACCTGTTGGGGCGGGCGGTCGAGCGCTCCCGGCGGGAAACGGAATCCGAAATCTGAACATGACCATGCCAGTGGTTCGGATTCCGGTGAGTGGTGGGGTCGAACGCGCGGGTGTCCGGCCCCGCTCCCGGTGAAACTCGGCGGTGCGTTCGCACCTTCGGTGAACGGATGTTCGGCCTTGCGATCGCGCGTGCGGGGCGCCCCTTGGGGAGGGGGCGTCGGCGTCGCCGGAGGGGTGGGGTGCGGTCGGGGGATGCTGTGAAGGAATGGTGCGATTCTCATGGTCCGTCAGTTCCCCGGGGTGGACGGGGCGATGCAATTACCCGGCAATTCCAGGGGTGCGTCAGGGAATTCCCCTAGGGCGGGAATGGCGGTCCGTGAATAAGCCCCGGAGGCGATCCGGAAGGGCGAGGCATCCGTGTCCGTACGGAATGGCGACGGTCGAAGGGTTGTCGACGTTCCGTGACCCAAGCGTGACCAGGCCGGGCGTGGCGGGCGGGGGAGAGTCGGTGGGGGAGCGGTCTTCCGGGGCGGCGGCGGACCGGGGGGAGCTCCCGTCGGCGGGCCGGTGTCGGCTCCCGCCGCCCGCGCCCGGAGGGCCGTCCGGGGCCGGGGCGCACCTCCCGTGTCGCGTTCCGCGCCCCGTGAGGTGTGCCCCGTGCCCCCCAAGCCCCGTGCGTGTCGCCCGCCCCTCGGGCCGCGTCGCGGAGGACCCCGTACCTCCCCGCCCGCACGCCTGACACCTGACCCCCGCCGCCCGCCTCCTCCCTCCGCCCCCCCACGCACTCGCGCCGCGGCCCGGAGGTCGGGTCGCGGCGCGAGTGGCGTGCGGTGTCGTGGGGCGCGGGCGGGGGTGCGTACCGTCCCGCGCTCCGGGTCAGCTGCCCGTGACCGGGCGGGCCGCGGCGCTGCGGCCGGGGCGTTCCGTGTGGGCGTGGGCCGGGCGGCGGCTGCCCGCCGGGGTGAGCGGGGTGCGCTCGGAGCGGATCAGGTGCGGGCGGGCGGCGAGGTGGCCGGGCGTGCGGGCGGGGCCGCGGCCCGTGGCCAGGCCCGCGGCGTGCAGGGCCTCCTCCTCGGGGCCGGCCGCGACCCTTTCCACGAACACCTTGGCGCGGGTGGCGAAGGGGCGTACCGGGGCCAGGGCGGGGGCTCCGGCGCCGGCGCGACGGGCCCGCACCAGCTCGCGGAGCTCGAAGACGAACGCCTCCACGCGGGCGATCAGCGGCTCGAACCAGGGCAGGGCCAGCAGGATCAGCAGGCCGGCCGCCCAGCCCAGCAGGACGTCGCTGACCCAGTGGGTGCCCAGGTAGACGGTGGTGGCGCCGACGCTCAGGGCCACGACCGCCGAGAGCACGGACAGGTTGCGGCGGGTGCGCACGGTGGAGGCCAGGTACGCCAGGATGCCCCAGGTCACGACGGCGTTGGCGGTGTGGCCGGAGGGGAATATATCCCCGCCCGCGAACAGCTCGGCCGAGCCGATCGTGGTGGCGTAGTGCGGGCCGAGCCGGCCGAGGCCGAGCTTGACGGCGCCCACGGTCACGTTCAGGAGCAGCAGGGCCACGCCGAGGGTGATCAGCGGGCGCAGGGTGTGCTGCCGCCAGGACCGCCAGCCCAGCCAGGCCGCGACCATCACGGCCGTGGGGCCGCGCTGACCGAGGACGACCAGGTAGTCCAGGAAGGCGTGCAGCTCGGGCCACTGCTCGTACGGGCGCCAGAACATCACCTGCCAGTCCAGGCGGACCAGCCAGGACGTGGTCAGCACCGCCACGATGATCGCCAGGTAGAAGGCGAGGGTGGCGGAGAAGAGCACGACACGGTGCCGGCTCATCCGCGGTACCTGCAGATGAGCCGGGCGTTCGGCTTCCCGGTCCAGGCGGGCGAAGACCCGCTCCAGACGGGTGAAGATTAGATCGGTACGCACGTCAATCGACGTTACCGCGCGTGCGCGTGCGACCCCGACGAATCGCGGGGTTTGTGATGACCATGTGATGTGGACTTGGTCTCACGGGGGCCTTTATTCCTGGGAATCCGCGAGTCTTCCTGCCTCTCGCGCGCAGATCCGACGGAATTGCGGACCCGGTCCGTCCGGCCTTTATCCCGAGTGCGGAATCGTTTTGAGCGCGGTATTCGGAATTGAACGCTCCGTATTACGGGGGGCCGGATCCGTTCAACCAGAACGCCCCGTACACCGCCGCCCCCACGGCCAACACCCCCACCACCGCCGCGGCCCGCCCGGTCCGCCACCTGGCCAGCGCCACCGCCGGCGGCAGCAGCAGCGGGAAGGCCGGCAGCAGCAGCCTCGGCTTCGAACCGAAGTACCCCGAGGCGCACAACGCCAGCGCGACCACGATCCCGCAGTACACCAGCAGCGGAACGGGCTGCCGCCGCCGCACCCCCAGCACGTACAGCCACAGCACCAGCGCCACCCCGAGGACCAGCCCGAGGCCCGCCGCCGTCGACGCCCCGCCCGCCGCCAGCCGGCCCCCCACGAACCGCGCGAAGGCCGACCCGCCGTCGAAACCGTTCCCCCAACCCGCCTGCACGTCCAGGTACCCGAACAGGCCGCCCCCGGTCCGGGCCCCCACCCACAGCACGTAGCCCGCCGCGCCCAGCGGCGCCAGCACCGCCCCCGCGACCATCCGCCCGGAACGCTCGCCCGCCCGCAGCCGCAGCAGCACCGCCACCCACACCGCCGCCACCACCGCGGCCCCCACCGGGCGGGTCAGCCCGGCCGCCGCCGCCAGGAGCCCGGCCGGCACCCAGCGCCCGCTCAGCACGCAGTACAGCGACCACGCCGCCAACGCGGTGAACAGGGACTCGCTGTACGCCATCGACTGCACGATCCCCACCGGCAGCGCCCCCCACAGCGCCGCCGCCAGCAGCCCCGCCCGTGGCCCGTACAGCCGGTCCGCCACCGCGAAGACGCCCCAGGCCGCCGCCAACGAGGCCACCCCGGACACCAACAGCCCGGAATCCGCGTACGACAGACCGGTCGGCGCCGACACCGCCCGCTCCAGCCACGGCAGCAGCGGGAAGAAGGCCAGGTTCGAATGGACGGCACCGTCGGGCAGCACCACCTCGTAGCCGTACCCCAGCTCCGCGACCCGGGTGTACCAGAGCGAATCCCAGCGGGCCGACAGGAGCGTGTGCGGACTGCTGCCCTCCACCGCGCTCCACGCGCCCAGCACCATCAGCCCCAGCAACCGGATCGCGGCGAACACGGCGAGCGCGGGCGCGGCCCGACGAACTGCAAGATCTTTCACGGGCATGATTATCGGTGGCGCCGGACCGGACCCGCGGTCACCACAGGTCACCGGCCCGGCACGCGCGGCAGGCGGGTGGCGTACGCCACACTCCGGCGGCCCGCGGGGTGAGAGCTTGGCCACGCGCACCGGAAGCGAACTCGCGTACGCTGACGGTTCCTCGCGTGCCGGTGCCGGACCCCGTGGGACACCCCGCCCGAACCGTGGCGTGGCAGAACCGACGAAGCTGGTCCGCCGAGTGCGAGGGATCACCGGGAGGTACGTACATGTCAGGGACCGAGACGGCCGGCGCCCGCCGGACCCCTTCCCCCTGGCAGCGCCTGACCGCGGCCGCCGACGGCGGCAACCGCTGGACCGTCCTCGTCGTCCTCTGCGTCAGCCTGCTCCTCGTCGCCCTCGACGCGACCATCCTGCACGTGGCCGTGCCCTCCGTCTCCGAGGACCTGCGCCCCGGCTCCATCGAGCTGCTGTGGATCGTCGACGCCTACCCGCTGGTCTGCGCCTCCCTCCTCATCCTCTTCGGTACCCTCGGCGACCGCGTCGGCCGCCGCCGCATCCTGCTCCTCGGCTACGCCCTCTTCGGCGTGGCCTCCGCCGTGGCCGCCCTCGCCCAGGACGCCCAGGTGCTCATCGCCGCCCGGGTCCTGCTCGGCGTCGGCGGCGCGATGATCATGCCCGCCACCCTGTCCGTGATCCGGCAGGTCTTCCCCGACCGCCGAGAACGCGCCGTGGCCATCGGCATCTGGACCGCCGTCGCCGCCATCGGCGCCGCCACCGGCCCCGTCCTCGGCGGCTTCCTCGTCGAACACTTCTGGTGGGGATCCGTCTTCCTCATCAACATCCCGCTGATGGCACTGCTGCTGCCCGCCGCCCGCTGGCTGCTCCCCGAATCCCGGGGCGCCGCCGACGGACCCTGGGACGTGCTCGGCGCCCTCATGGCCGCGGGCGGCGTCCTCGGCGCGGTCCTCGGAGTCAAGCGGGCCGGCGCCGCGCAGACCTTCCTCGACCCGGCGGCCCTGCTCCCGCTCGCCCTCGGCGCCCTCCTGCTGGTGCTGTTCGTCCGCCGACAGAAACGCCGCACGCACCCGCTCATCGACATGCGGATGTTCTCCCGCGCCACCTTCTCCACCTCCGTCGGCTGCATCGTGCTGGCCATGCTCGCCCTCGTCGGCCTGGAGCTCATCGCCGTCCAGTACCTCCAGCTCGTCCTCGGCCTCGGCCCCCTGGAGACCGGACTGCGGCTGCTGCCCCTCACCTTCGCCGCCATGGCCGCCGGAGTCGCCGGCTCCGCGGTCCTGCACCGCATCGGCCCTCGGCTGATGGTCTCCCTGGGCTTCACCCTCACCGCTCTCGCCGTGCTCCTGCTGACCCTCATGGGCCAGCACGACCGCCCCTGGCTCCTCGGCGTCGGCTTCGTGCTCCTCGGCTTCGGCCTCCAGACCACCCTCTTCGGCGCCTACGAGTCCATGCTCAGCGAGGCCCCCGCCCAACAGGCCGGCGGCGCCGCCGCCATCGGCGAGACCTCCTACCAGCTCGGCGCGGGCATGGGCATCGCCCTCCTCGGCAGCGTCATGAACGCCGCCTACGCGCCCGCCCTCCGCGAGGTCCCCGGCGTCGCCCCCGCCGACAGCGCCGCCGCCGGCCACTCCCTCGGCGAGGCCTACCAGATCGCCGCCGGACTCGGCGGCCCCGCGGGCGCCTCCCTCTACCGCGCCGCCCGCCACGCCTTCGTCCAGGGCCTCCACCTCACCCTGTACGTCAGCGCCGCCCTGCTGCTGCTCGGCGCGCTCGCCGCGCTCCGCCTGCCCCGCGCCGCGGACCCCGCGCCCGCCCCGGGCGAGACGGCCGACACCCCCCGCGCCGCCTGCGGACGCCGCACCGTCACGGTCCTGCCCGCCCAGACCCGTCACGCCCGCCCGGCCGCCGCCCGCGCCCGCGTCCCCGGCCCGACCCGGCACGACCGGGGCGAACCGGCACGCTCTGGACGCACGGCACCCTGAGCCGTAACGTCGGCCGCACACCAGGAAACTCACACTGCTAGTTTCGTGCCCGCCGGGAGGCCCCGCCGTGTCCGCTCCGTCCGCACCGAAGCCGTCGGCCTTCGACCCCGCCGACCCCCTCGGCATCGACGACCTCCTCGACCCCGAGGAGCTCGCGGTCCGCGACACCGTCCGCTCCTGGGCCGCCGACCGCGTCCTGCCGCACGTCGCGGACTGGTACGAGAGCGGGGAGCTCCCGCAGATCCGCGAACTGGCCCGCGAGCTCGGCTCCCTCGGCGCCCTCGGCATGACCCTGGAGGGCTACGGCTGCGCGGGCGCGAGCGCCGTCCAGTACGGCCTGGCCTGCCTGGAACTGGAGGCCGCCGACTCCGGGATCCGCTCCCTGGTCTCCGTCCAGGGCTCCCTCGCCATGTACGCCCTCTGGAAGTACGGCTCCGAGGAGCAGAAGCGGCGCTGGCTGCCCGGCATGGCCGCGGGCGAGCTGATCGGCTGCTTCGGCCTGACCGAACCCGACGTGGGCTCCGACCCGGCCGCCATGCGCACCCACGCCAAGCGGGACGGCTCCGACTGGATCCTGACGGGCCGCAAGATGTGGATCACCAACGGCTCGGTGGCCTCGGTGGCCGTGGTCTGGGCGCAGACGGAGGAGGGCGTGCGCGGGTTCGCCGTGCCCACCGACACCCCCGGGTTCTCGGCGCCCGAGATCAAGCACAAGTGGTCGCTGCGCGCCTCGGTCACCAGCGAGCTGGTGATGGACGGGGTCCGGCTGCCCGCCGACGCGGTGCTGCCCGGGGTCACCGGCCTCAAGGGGCCCCTGACCTGCCTGGGGCACGCCCGGTACGGGATCGTGTGGGGCTCGATGGGGGCGGCCCGCGCCAGCTTCGAGTCGGCGCTGGACTACGCGCGCACCCGCGAGCAGTTCGGGAAGCCGATCGGCGGCTTCCAGCTGACCCAGGCCAAGCTCGCCGACATGGCCCTGGAGCTGCACAAGGGGATCCTGCTCGCCCACCACCTCGGGCGGCGGATGGACGCCGGGCGGCTGCGGCCCGAGCAGATCAGTTTCGGCAAGCTCAACAACGTGCGCGAGGCCATCGGGATCTGCCGCACCGCGCGCACCGTCCTCGGGGCGAACGGGATCTCGCTGGAGTACCCGGTGATGCGGCACGCGACGAACCTGGAGTCGGTGCTCACCTACGAGGGCACCGTGGAGATGCACCAGTTGGTGCTGGGCAAGGCGCTCACCGGCCTCGACGCCTTCCGGTAGTCCGTGCGGTCCGGCGGGACCCGTCGCGGACGTCGCCCCGGGCTGCCGCCGGTGAGGGCCCCGCTCAGCTCTGGTTGAAGAAGCCGTCGGCGGCGCGGCCGCCCTCGCCGCTGACGACCTGGGTGTCGGCCGGGGTCAGCAGGAAGACCTTGGCCGCCACCCGCTCGATCGAGCCGCGGAGGCCGAAGGTCAGACCGGCCGCGAAGTCGACCACGCGCTTGGCGTCGCCGGACTCCATGGAGGAGAGGTTGACGATGACCGGGACGCCGTCCCGGAACAGCTCGCCGATGCCGCGGGCGTCCCGGAAGCCGTCCGGGGTGACCGTGGCGATCCGGCGGCCCTGGCCGACGGCGGAGTCGGAGGCGACCCGGACCCGCGGGTCGGTCACCCAGGCGTCCTGGGAACCGTTCGGAGCCTCCGCGTACTCGTCGTCGTAGTACCGTTCGTCGTCGCTGTCCTCGACGAGACCCAGCCAGGCACTGGCCTTGCGCACCGAACCCATGGACGCCTCCTTTCACCGCGGTCTGTTCTTGGTTCCGCACTCCCTATGGTCGTCCATGATGCTGACAGTCCGCCAAGTGGATAGGCGCCGCGCAGGGGTTTCGTGACGGTTCTGGTGCAGAACGGCTCAGGCCCCGGTAAGGGAGCAGGCGCCTACGACTGCTGTCTGAGTGAAAATACGACCCGTCGCGCCATCCGGGTGAGGCGGCGTGCGTACGGGTGACGGAACGGGCTGGGGATACGATTCCGGCCACACGCGTACGACACGGGGGGAACACCAATGTTCGGGATCGTCAGACCCTGCACGCACCGGCTCGGCGAGCGCTACAAGGCCGAGTGGACGGCCCATCTCTGCGGGCTCTGCCTGGCACTTCGGGCCGACCACGGACAGCTGGCCCGGGTGGTCACCAACTACGACGGGCTGCTGGTCTCGGTCCTGACGGAGGCTCAGACCGGCTCCGGCCCCGCCACCCGCCGCACCGCCGGGCCCTGCCCGCTGCGCGGGATGCGCACCGCCGACGTGGCCCGGGGCGAGGGCGCCCGGCTCGCCGCCGCCGTCTCCCTGGTGCTGGCCTCCGCCAAGATGCGCGATCACATCGCCGATCGGGACGGCCTGTTGGCCCGGGCCCCGCTCGCCGCGGCCGCCCGGACCGTGGCCCGGGGCTGGGACCGGGCCGGCGCCCGGACCGGCTCCGCCCTCGGCTTCGACACCTCCGTGCTCGTCGAGGCCGTGGACCGCCAGCCCGGCATCGAGGCCCTCGCCGGACCGGGCACCCCGCTCCTCACCGTCACCGAGCCCACCGAGACCGCCACCGCGGCCGCCTTCGCCCATACCGCGGTCCTGGCCGGACGGCCCGGCAACGCGGCCGCGCTGGGGGAGGCGGGTCGCCTGTTCGGACGCCTCGCCCACCTCCTCGACGCCGTCGAGGACCACGAGGCGGACGCCGCCGCCGGCGCCTGGAACCCGCTCACCGCCACCGCCACCCCGCACGCCGAGGCCCGCCGGCTCTGCGAGGACGCCCTGCACGGCATCCGGCTCGCCCTCCACGACGCCGAGTTCGCCGACGGCGGCCTCGCCCACCGCCTCCTCGTCCACGAGCTGCGGGCCTCCGTGGACCGCGCCTTCGGCACCACCGCCTGCGGACACACCGGCCACGGCACCGGCCCCGGCACCCTCCGCGCCGCCCACGGCGGCAACCCGTACGCGGGCGGCCCCCAGGGCGGCGGCCCCTACGGGGCGGACCCGTACGGCGGCGGCGGGCACCCGGGCAACCCCTACGGGAACGGCCCCCACGGGGGCGGCGCCGCCGGATACGGTGCGGTCCCCCCGCCGCCCGGCGCCGGCGGGCCCGGCGGCTTCGGCGGCGGCTCCGGACACGGCGGCTCCGGACGTCCGCCCCGACGCGGCTTCTGGGAGGGCTGCGCGGTGGCCGTCGGCCTCTGCTGCACCTGCCAGGTCTGCTGCGCCAAGGAGTACGAGGGCGCCTGGTCCCGCAAGAAGCGCGAGGGGATCTGCCGGGACTGCGACTGCCTCGACGGCTGCGGCGACTGCAACTGCGACTGCTGCTGCTGTCCCTGCGACTGAGGGACCATCGGCTCCGTACGGAGTACCGCCGGGTGCCCACCCGGCGGTCCCGTGGGGAAACTGACGGCATGACCACCCCCGGCACCGGCGCCCGCACCGCCCGCCGGCACCGGCACGCCCCGACCGCCCGACGGCCGGAGCGCGGTCCCGCGCCTCGCGCGCCACTCCCCCCGACCACCGTCCGCCGACCCGCCGCCGACCCGGAAGGTCGAGTTCCGGCCGTTCCGGGGCGGCCCGGCGAGCACCTCGGGGGAGGGGCGCCGGCCCCGACGCCCGAGGCGGGCGCCACCCTTCACGACCGGACCCGTCCCGGACCCGCCGGCCCCGCGTCCCGCGCCGCCGGCGCCCCGGTTTCCCACCGCCCCGCGCCGCCTCCCCCCGCCCTCACGGGCCCCTTCATATCCGCCTCCCCCACCCCCGGGAACACCCGTCCGCTGCCCGCACCCGCGGGCGAGTGACGGCCGAAAGACGCCCTTGCGGGTCAAAACCGACGCCAGGACACTCCCGTCCAGCGCACCCCCACCATGGGCCCCCGAACCCCTCAGGGAGGACGAGAAGTGAGGCTCAAGCGCATCACCCCCACCCGGCTCACCGCCATCGCAGCCGGACTCGCCGCCGTCGCGGCCCTCGCCGCCCCCACGGCGAACGCCACCGGAAGCGACCGCGAGGGCTACACCGCCACCCGTCTCGCCGCGGCCGGAGCCGCCGTGCTCCGCGCCGACGTGGCCGGCACCGCCTGGCACACCGATCCCGCCACCGGCACCCTCGTCGTGGCGGCCGACTCCACCGTCGCCACCGCCGACCTGAACCGGATCCGCCGCGAGGCCGGAGCCGACGCCGGAGCCCTGCGCGTCGAGCGCGTCCCCGGCAAGCTCACCCGGCTCCTGTCGGGCGGCGACGCCGTGTACGCGAGCAGCTGGCGCTGTTCCGTCGGCTTCAACGTCCGCAGCGGCAACACGTACTACTTCCTCACCGCCGGACACTGCACCGACGGCGCCGGGACCTGGTACACGAACTCCTCCCGGACCACCGCCATCGGACCCACCGTCGGCTCCAGCTTCCCCGTGAACGACTACGGGCTGGTGCGCTACGACAACGCCTCCGTGCCCCGCCCGGGCACCGTCGGCAACCAGGAGATCAGCAGCGCCGCCAACGCCACCGTGGGCATGTCCGTGACCCGTCGCGGCTCGACCACCGGCACCCACAGCGGCACCGTCACCGGCCTCAACGCCACCGTGAACTACGGCGGCGGCGACGTGGTCTACGGGATGATCCGCACCAACGTCTGCGCCGAACCCGGCGACAGCGGCGGCTCCCTGTACTCCGGCACCCGCGCGGTGGGCCTGACCTCCGGCGGCAGCGGCAACTGCTCCTCCGGCGGCACCACCTTCTTCCAACCGGTGATCGAGGCCCTCAACGCCTACGGGGTCAGCATCTACTGACCCCCGGCCCCCGGCCGCCCCGCACCACGAGCCCCCGCACGCCCCTGGACGTTCCCCCGCCTTCTGGGAGGATGGCCGGGGGCGTCCGGCTCCGGCGGCGACGGGGGGAGCGTGCCCAGATGAAACGGATCGGGATCACCGGCCACCGCAGCATCCCCGCCGAACTCCTCGGACACGTGCGGGAGGGCCTGCGGGACCTGCTCTGCGGACACCCCGGCCCGATGGAGGCCCTCTCCAGCCTCGCCGACGGCGCCGACCAGCTCTTCGCGGGCATCGCCCTGGAATGCGGGGCCGACCTCACCGTGGTCATCCCCAGCGAGGACTACGAGCGCGACTTCGCCGCCCCCGAATCCCTGGCCCGCTACCGGCGCCTCAAGTCACGGGCCGGACAAGAGGTCCGGCTCGGCTTCCCGCACTCCACCGACGAGGCGTACTACGCGGCCGGCACCTTCATCGCCGACAGCTGCGACCGACTGATCGCCGTCTGGGACGGCCGCCCGGCCCGCGGCCTCGGTGGCACCGGCGACATCGTGGCCTACGCCCGCGGCCTCGGCAAACCCGTCACCGTCATCTGGCGCGAAGGCGTCGACCGGGACTGAACCCACCCGCACCACCCCCGCGCCACACGTGAGGCACCGTCAACTGCTGTGCCGGGCGAGCCAGTCCGTGTGCTGCGGGGAGACGTACCGCTCGGTCTCGTACACCGCCGAAGGCCACCCCTCCTCGGTGACCGTCGTCTGCATCACCACCATCATCGCCGCGAGATCCTGCTCGATCAGACTGTGCGCCTCGATCAGCGGATGGTGCCGGCGCATCTCGTTCCAGGCGATGCCCGCCGCGGCCGCCGCGCTCAGCAACCCCGAGAGCCCCGCGCCCGGCCCCGAACCCAACGCCCGCAGCAGCGAGAAGAACAGCGCCAGCACCGTCAGCAACACGATGGTCCACGACCACACCGCGGTGGCCCGCCGCGAGACCTCCGTCCGCCGCCGGTACCAGTTGCGCTGCTCGATCAGCCGGTCCCGGACGTACGTCTCCCGGCGGACCCCGTACGGGCGCTCCCGCAACCGCCGCATCGCCGGGGTGATCTCACCGCCCCGCCGCACCTCCGGCCCGATGCCGGTCGGCTCCGCACCCGGCACGTCCCCGCCCTCGCGCGGATCCGACCAGCCCATCTTCCCCAACTCCGCGAGCCCCGCCTCCAACCGGGACAGGTACAGGCCCTCCGGATCCCCCCGGTCCGAACCGAACGGGGCCCCGTGCACCGCGTACCGCCACGCGAGGGACTTGATGAACTCCGCCGCGGAACGGTTCAGCTGCCACTGCGGCCGGGCCCGCCGGCGCGTGGCCCGCACCCCGATGAGCAGCACCCCGGCGTACGCGATCGCGCTCAGTGCCCCGAACAACCGGAGCGGCCCCACCGGCACCGACGGCAGGGCCGCCAGTGCGGCCGCGGCCACCAACAGGAACAACTGCCCCCGCGTGGCCTGCGTGGACTCGCGCTGTCGGGAGATCGCCGCCGCGTCGGCGTGGTGGAACAGCGCGGGAAGGTCCTCGTTCCGGAACGTCGTGCTGTCGAGCGATCCTGCCGAATCCATCACAGCGGCCCCCATCGTCTGCTGTTCTGGCCCCGTCCGCTTGTATCCGGCGCCCCACCGCCGGTCCCGCCCCCACCCGCGCGGAAGGCCACCCGACCGGGTGCCGACCGCCGACCGCTCGATCCGACGGCTCGGTCCGAGCGTTCGATCCGCCGGTTCGATCCGAGCCGGAACCAGAACGCTTGACCTGGTGTCAGGAGGGTCATGTCTCAGTTGCCAAGAGTGGCCAGAAGAGTAAAGTCCACACCGACACTAGCGCGTAGCTCTTGTCATTTCCATGCCCATTCCTTAAGGACGGCCGTGAAGACCACTGCACTCCCGACCGGCGCCGCGCAGAACCGGCGTGTTCCCCTGTCCGAGATCGACACCCGCGCGGGTTCCGCGGCCGTCGCCCTCAGTCGGGTCCTCCCGTCGGAAAACGGCCGCACCGTACAGGAACCGATCTTCAACTCGGCTCTCTAGCCCCGGAACAGGGCCCTAGACTGGCGCAATGAGCGGCCTGATCGCATTTCGCGAGATCGTCCTGAAAGTCCACAGCAGATGTGATCTCGCCTGTGATCATTGCTACGTCTACGAACACGCCGATCAGAGTTGGCGCAACCGTCCGAAATCGATTTCCGACGAAGTCCTCGAACGGACCGCCGACCGTCTCGCCGCCCACGCGCGGGACCACGCGCTCCCCTCCGTCACCGTCATCCTCCACGGAGGGGAGCCCCTGCTCGCCGGAGTCGAACGGCTCCGCCGGGCCTGCGAGGAATTCACCCGGGCCCTGCGCGGCACGGCCGCCCTGGACCTGCGCCTCCACACCAACGGCCTGCGACTGTCCCCCCGCTTCCTCGACCTCTTCGCCGAGTACGACGTACGCGTCGGGATCTCCCTCGACGGCGACCGCGCCGCCAACGACCGGCACCGCCGCTTCGCCGACGGCCGCACCAGCCACCCCCTGGTCCTCAAGGCCGTGGCCCTGCTCCGCGAGGACCGCTACCGCCGCCTCTACCAGGGCCTCCTGTGCACCGTCGACGTGCGCAACGACCCCGTCGCCGTCCTCGACGCCCTCATCGCCCTCGAACCGCCCCGCGTGGACCTGCTCCTCCCGCACGCCACCTGGGAGACACCCCCCGAGCGGCCCGACGGCACCCCCGACGGGTACGCCCGCTGGCTGCTGCGCGCCCACGACCACTGGCGACGGCGCGGCCGCCCCGTGCCCGTCCGGCTCTTCGACTCCCTCGACAGCACCCTCGCCGGCGGCCCCAGCCTCACCGAATCCCTCGGCCTCGCCCCCACCGATCTGATCGTCGTCGAGACCGACGGCAGCCTCGAACAGGCCGACTCCCTCAAGAGCGCCTACGACGGCGCCCCCGCCACCGGATTCGACGTCTTCCGGCACTCCTTCGACGAGGTCGCCGCCCACCCCGGCATCCGGGCCCGCCAGCTCGGCCTCGCCGCCGTCGCCCCCACCTGCCGGGCCTGCCCCGTGGTCCGCTCCTGCGGCGGCGGCCTCTACACCCACCGCTACCGCGCCGACAACGGCTTCGCCAACCCCTCCGTCTACTGCGCCGACCTCAAGGAACTCGTCGACGGAGTCGCCGGACGCACCGCCGCCGAGGCCACCGCCCCGCAGCTCACGGACCCCGCCGCGCTGACCGCCTCCCACCACGAACTCACCCGCATCCTGCTGGCCCGCCTCCACGAGGAACTCGCCGGACGCGGCGGCCCCGCCTGGCAGCGGGCCTGGGAACTGCTCGGCGCGATCGAGACCGACGGACACGGCCCCGCGGCCCTCGACCCCGTCCTCGCCCACCCGTACACCCGGACCTGGCTCCTCGCCGCCCTGGACGCGCTGCGCGCCGGCCGCCCCGCCGGCCCCCGCGCCGCCCGCCGGCTGACGGCCCTCGCCGCCGCCGCCGTGGTCCGCGGCCGGCTCCCGCACCCCGCCCCGCTGCCCCCCTCGCCCGGCCCCGTGCACCTGCCCACCCTCGGCACCCTCCGCACCGGCTCCGGCGACGCCGAACTCCGCGCGGTCGGCGAGGGCTTCACCACCGGATCCGGCACCGGCCGGCGTCACCTCCGCCCCGGCCGCCCCGCCCCCGGCTGGCAGCCCCTGCGGACCTGGACCGGGCCCGGCCCCGAAGGCCCCCGCGTCCTCCTCGACGACCTCGACCCCGACCGCCACTGCTTCCCCCGACCGGCCCGACTCCGCCTCGGCCGGACCGAGGCCGCCGCCTGGCAGGACCGCCTCACCGCCGCCTGGAGCCTGCTCTCCGCCACCCTCCCCGAACAGGCCCGCCACACCGCCGCCTGGCTCACCACCCTCACCCCGCTCGCCGACGGCCCCGCCGCCCCCGGCCCGGCCGCACCCCGACGCCACGGACCCGGCGCCCTCGGACTGCCCCGCGACGCCCCGCCCGAGGACACCGCCCCCGCCCTCCTCACCGGGGTACGACGGGCCCGACTGCGGGCCCTGACCGAGGTGACGGACCTGTACGCCCTCGACGGGGAATGGCTGCACCCCTCACCGTGGCGGGAGGGGCGGCCCGTGCCAGTGTCCGTGCTGCTCGCCGACGTCCACGCGGAGACGGCGGCCGAGGCGTGGCGGCGGGCCCGCGGCGCGACCGACGCGGGAGCGGCCGGGGGAGCCGGGGTCGCGGACCTCCAACGGAGCCTGGACCGCCTTTCCGGATGTGCGGAACTCACCCTCACCGGAAAGGCTCTGGTGACGGACTTGCGGTGGGAACTCAAGACCGCCGGGATCTGATCGGCATCCGATCGGGACCTGATCGGGGCCTGATCGGGACCTGATCAAGGAATTCGGCAATGGGTGGGAAAATTCCCGTCCGTAACGGGTACGCGCCCCCGCCCGGATGACCGAAAATGGGCGTTGAATGACTGACGGTTGGGGGGATGTGGCGAAGGGGCTCCGCAATGATGTTCCTTCGCCCCATCCGATGGGAGCAGTAGTCACGGGACGGGGGTCGTGTGCCTTCACCAGTGCAGCCGTACTTCTTTCTCAGTTATGCGCATACACCCAGGTACGGGCCGGGAGGACCCGATCCCGACATGTGGGTGGAGAGGCTCTTCCGTGATCTCTGCGGGCACGTCATGGCCCTCACGGACCTTCCCGCGGGATCCCCCGCGGGATTCATGGACCGCGAGATACGCTCCGGCGAAGGCTGGTCCGAACGACTCGGCTCCGCCCTCGCCTCCTGCCTCGTCTTCGTCCCGCTCTTCTCGCCCCGCTATTTCGCGAGCGAGATGTGCGGAAAGGAGTGGTACGCCTTCGCCCAGCGCGCCATCCGGCACGGCGCCCTGCACAACCGGCCCGCCGAGGCCATCGTGCCCGCCCTGTGGGTCCCCGTCCCGCCCGAGCAGCTGCCCGGACCGGCCGAACGCCTCCAGTTCAACCACAACACCTTCGGCGACCGCTACGTCACCGACGGCCTCTACGGGCTGATCAAACTCCGCTCCTACGCCGAACAGTACGAGCGCGCCGTGTACGAACTGGCCCGCCGCATCGTCCGCGTCGCCGAGTCCGTCCGCCTGGAATCCAGCCGCCCGGTGGACTACCGGGTGGTCCCCAGCGCCTTCGGACCCGGCCGTCGGGCGGGCGGCGGACTCGCCGCCCGCACCCTCCAGATCACCGTCGCCGCCGCCACCCGCCACGAACTCCCCGAGGGCCGCAGCCACGAGTACTACGGGGACTCCGCCCTGGACTGGAACCCCTACCACCCCGACTCCCGCCGGCCGGTGGCGCACGTCGCGGAGGAACTCGTCCGCAACCTCAACTACCGCACCTTCATGGCCTCCTTCGACGACGAGGTCGGCCACTTCGACAGCAAACAACCCCCCACCCGGCCCGAGATCCTGCTCGTCGACCGCTGGGCCATGGCGGACGAACAGCGCAGGCAGCGACTGGCCGGCTTCGACCAGGACCCCCGCCCCTGGGTCAGCGTCGTCGTGCCCTGGAACCGCATGGACCACCAGAGCCGCGCGAAGGAGACGGAGTTGACCCAACGGCTGGAAGACACCATGCCGGTCAAGATGAGCCAGGGCCGGGCCGCGTGCCGGGCCGCCGCGAACGGCGTCAACAACATGGAGACCCTCGGACAGATCCTGCCCAAGGTCGTCGAGGCCGCCGCCCAGCAGTTCCTCAGACACGCCCAGGTGTACCCCCCGACCGGCGGCGGACACACCGACCGCCCCCGGCTCGTCGGCCCCATGGGCATGACCGGCGGCCCGCCCCCGCCCCCACCGCCCGCCGGCCACCCGCCCCCCGCACCACGGTTCGACAAGCCCCACCGCGAACACGCGCTCCCCGAGTACGACGAGTTCGGTGACCACGGCCCCGATGCGGAGGACACGGATGACCACCAGTCGTGACGGACGCGTCGTCACCTTCTACTCCTACAAGGGCGGCACCGGCCGCACCATGGCCCTGGCCAACACCGCCTGGATCCTCGCCGCCAACGGCAAACGCGTCCTCGCCGTGGACTGGGACCTGGAGGCCCCCGGCCTGCACCGCTTCTTCCACCCCTTCCTCGACCCCTCCGTCCTCGGCGCCACCACCGGGGTCATCGACCTCATCACCGAGTACGCCTGGGCCGCCACCAGCCCCGTGCAACGCGCCGACGACTGGCACCGCGACTACGCCCGCGTCCAACAGCACGCCGTCTCCCTCACCCCCGAGAACCTGGGCTGGGAGTTCCCCGCGGGCGGCACCCTCGACTTCGTCTCCGCCGGCCGCCAGAACCGCGAGTACTCCGCCACCGTCTCCACATTCGACTGGGACAACTTCTACGACCGGCTCGGCGGCGGCCTCTTCTTCGACGCGTTACGCGCCGACATGAAGGCCCACTACGACTACGTCCTCATCGACAGCCGCACCGGCCTCAGCGACATCGCCGACATCTGCACCTTCCACCTCCCCGACGTCCTCGTGGACTGCTTCACCCTCTCCGACCAGTCCATCGACGGGGCCGCCGCCGTCGCCCGCCAGGTCCGCGACCGCTACGGCGACCGCGACATCCGGATCTTCCCCGTCCCCATGCGCATCGACGAGGGCGAGAAGGAGAAGGCCGACGCCGGACGCGCCCTGGCCCGCCTCAAGTTCGACCGCTTCCCCACCGGCCTCGCCGGCGACGAGGCCACCGCCTACTGGGGCGCCGTGGAGATCCCGTACCGCCCCTACTACGCCTACGAGGAGACCCTCGCCACCTTCGGCGACGAGGCCGGACTCACCAACTCCCTGCTCTCCGCCTTCGAACGGCTCACCGCCGTGGTCTCCGAGGGCGAGGTCACCACCATGCCCGCCATGGGCGACGAGGTCCGGCTGCGGATCCGCGACGCCTTCACCCGCCGCCGCCCCGCCCTGCCCGCCGACCTGTTCCTCTCCTACGTCGCCGAGAACCGCATGTGGGCCGACTGGATCGAATCCGTCCTCACCCGCGCCGGATTCCGCGTCGTCCCCCGGGACGCAGCCGCCGAACCGGTCTCCGGCGACACCCTCGGCGCTGGCCTCCACCTCGACAACCCGGCCCGCACCGTCGTCCTCCTCTCCGGCGCCTACCTCAAGTCCGCCCGCGCCGTGGACGTCCTCGAACGCGCCGCCGCCGAGGACCCCACCGGCGGCCGCCGCCACCTCGTCCCGCTCCGCGTCGGCGACGTCCGCCTCGGCACCCCCCACACCGACCGCAACCCCGTCGACCTCTTCCGCCTGGACGAGGCCCACGCCACCGCCGCCCTGCTGCGCGCCGTGGAACGCCCCGTCCAACTCGCCGAGGCCACCGCCCCCGGCCCCCGGTTCCCCGGCACCGTCCCCAAGATCTGGAACGCCCCGCCCCGCAACCCCGGCTTCACCGGCCGCTCCATCGTCCTGGAACGGATGCGCGACCAGCTCGGCGGCGGCATCTCCGTGGTCCTGCCGCAGCCGCAGACCCTCTTCGGACTCGGCGGCGTCGGCAAGACCCAGGTCGCCCTGGAGTACGCGCACCGCTTCATGGCCGACTACGACCTCGTCTGGTGGATCTCCTCCGAGCAGATCGACGACGTGGTCGCCGGACTCGCCGAACTCGCCGTCCGCCTGGGCGTGCAGACCGGCGAGGACATGTCCGCCGCCTCCCAGGAGGCCATCGACCTGCTGCGCCGCGGGGTGCCCACCGCCCGCTGGCTCCTCGTCTTCGACAACGCCGACGACCCGGAGGCCCTGAAGCGGTTCTTCCCGCCCGGCGGCCCCGGGCACGTCCTGGTGACCTCCCGGAACCAGAGCTGGTCCCAGTACGGGGACGCCCTGCCCGTGGACGTGTTCCTCCGCGAGGAGTCCGTGGAACACCTCCGGCGACGGGCCCCCGGACTCGGCCCCGAGGACGCCGACCAGGTGGCCACCGCCGTGGGGGACCTCCCGCTCGCCGTGGAACAGGCCGGGGCCTGGATCGCCGAGACCGCCACCCCCGTGGCCTCCTACCTCGAACAGCTCGCCCAGCAGGCGGCCCGCGTCCTCGCCCTCAACCAGCCCGCCGGCTACCCCGAACCGGTCGCCGCCACCTGGAACGTCTCCATCGAACGCCTCCAGACCCGCTCGCCCGCGGCCGTCCGCCTGCTCCAGCTCTGCGCCTTCTTCGCCCCCGAACCGATCTCCGCGAACCTCCTCTACAGCAAGGAGATGATCGACGCCCTCAAGCCCTACGACCCCTCCCTCCAGGAGAAGCTGGTCCTCGGCCGTGTCATCCGCGAGATCGGGCGCTTCGCCCTCGCCAAGGTGGACCAGGTCAGCAACAGCATCCAGGTGCACCGCCTGGTCCAGGCCGTCATCCGGGCCCAGCTCACCGAGGAGGAACAGCGCGAGGCCCGGCACGTGGTCCACCGGGTGCTGGCCGGGGCCCGGCCCGACGACGACGAACCGATAGACAATCCGGAGACCTGGCCGCGGTTCCACACCATCTGGCCGCACCTCACCCCCTCCGAGGCCCGCTTCTGCCGGGAACCGGAGACCCGACGCCTCCTCATCGACCGGGTCCGCTACCTGTGGAAGCGCGGGGACTTCAAGGCCGCCTACCAACTGGGCACCGAACTCCGCGACGCCTGGCGGGAAACCCTCGGCGACAACGACCTCCAGTACCTCTACCTGCGCTTCCACCTCTCCAACATCCTGCGCTCGCGCGGACGCTACGTGGAGGCCAAGGAGCTGGACGAGATCACCCTGGAACGGCAGATCGCCGCGCTGGGACCCTCCCACCCGCACACCTACATGACCACCAGCGGCCTGGCCATGAACCTGGGCGCCCTCGGCCAGTACGGCAAGGCCATGGACCTGGCCACCGCCGCGCACGAGGGCTTCGGACAGATCTTCCACGAGGCGCACCCGCGGACCCTGGCCGCCGCCAACAACCTGGCGCTGAACCTGCGCATGGTGGGCCAGTACGCCCGGGCCCGCGAGATCGACCAGGAGGTCTTCGACCGGCGCACCGAGGTGCTGGGGCCGGAGCACCCGTACACCCTGTCCTCGGCCCAGAACCTGGCCCGCGACCTTCGCGAGGTGGGGCGCTACGAGGACTCGGTGCAGCTGCTGAGCCGGGCGTACGAGACGTACAAGCGGACCCTGGGGCGTTCCTTCCCGGGCACGCTGTCGGCGGCGAAGAACCTGGCCGTGTCGTTGCGCCGGGCCGGGCAGCTGGAGGACGCGCTGCGGCTGACCACGGCCACCCGGAACCGCTACCGGGCCAAGTACACCTCGGTCAATCCGGACCTGCTGGCCTGCGACCTGAACCTGGCCTCGGACCTGTTCGCCACCGGGGACCCGCTCGGGGCCCGGGACACCGCCCAGGAGGTGGTGGACGAGTACATGAAGGTGCCGGGGGAGCGGCACCCGTACACCCTGGCCGCGATCAACAACCTGGCGGTGTTCCACTGGGGGTGCGGGGCCCCGGAGACCGCCGAACCGCTCCTGCGGCAGACGGTGCGGGTGATGCGGGAGGTGCTCGGGGAGAACCATCCCCACACCGTGTTCGCCGCCCTGAACCTGGCCAACGCCCACGCCGACCTCGGGGATCCGGAAGGGGCGCTGGAGCTGGAGCGGCGGGCGGTGGCGCGGCTGCGGGAGGTGTTGGGCCCGCACCATCCGGAGACCCTGGCGGGGGCGGCGAACATGGCCGTGAGCCTGGACCGGGTGGGCCGCAAGGAGGAGGCGGCCCGGCTGCGCGCGGACACGGTGGCCGAGCTCCAGCGGTTGCTCGGCGAGGACCACGGGCTGACCCGGTACGCCCGGGACGAGCGCCGGGTGCACCGGGACCTGGAGCCGCTGGCGGTGTAGGGGCGCGCGGGAGCGTGCGGCGGGGGGCCGGTGGGGACCGGCGGGGGCGGTGGGGGAGGGGCGGGCTTCGGGGCCCGTCCCCTCCGGTCGGCCGCCGCCCCGTCGGTCGTGGACGCGGGGCGGGGGTTCAGGCGGAGCGGCGTTCCGGGGCGCGGGGCGGGTAGAGGCCGCGGATCAGCCAGGTGAGGACCTCGGGCAGGGCCCGGAAGGCCGCGAAGTGGGCGGCGGTGGGTTCGAAGTCGGCGGTGGCGCCGGGGATCCGGCGGGCCAGCCAGCGGGAGTGGCCGACGGGGGAGAAGACGTCCTGTTCCCCGTGCCAGAGCAGGACGGGGCAGCGGATGTCGGCCGGGTCGAATCCCCAGGGGGTGGAGAAGGCGTGGATGTCGTCGAGCCATCCGTAGGCCGACTGCCGCAGTCCTTCGCGGTAGTTGCGCTCCAGCATGAGGCGCAGGCCCGCGTCGGAGACGATCACCCGGTCGTTGTCGGTGAGTTCCAGGCGCAGTTCCTCCAGGAGCCGGCCGGGGTCCCGGCGGATGGCGTCGGAGCGGGGGATGAGGCGGGCGGCGAGGTCGGCCGGGTCCACGGTGGCCGCGGTGTACTCGCGGACGTTGTGGCTGGTCATCCCCTCGAACCAGTCGAGTCCGTCGGCGTCGCGGGGGGCCAGGCCGACCAGGGTGGCGCAGCGGGTGACCCGGTCGGGCAGCAGGGCGGCGCAGGCGAGGGCGTGCGGGGCGCCGCCGGAGCGGCCGACCACGGCGAACTCCTCCAGTCCGAGGGCGTCGGCGATCGCGGCGACGTCGGCGGCGACGTCGGCCACGCTGCGGCCGGGGTGGCGGTCGGAGCCGCCGTAGCCGGGCCGGTCGTAGGTGATCAGCCGCATCCGGCGCTGGTAGAGGACCATGCCGCGGGGGGCCGGTCCGAGTCTGCTGCCGGGGGTGCCGTGGAGCAGGAACACGGGTTTGCCGCGGGGGTCGCCGAGGCTTTCCGTCATCAGGTGCCGCCCGTCCGCCGTGCGGATCCGACTGCGCACGCGGCTCCCTCCCTCGGGTCGGTTGAGGCCGTCATCGCGATTGTCCTCGGGCGGCCGGTGGTGCGGTAGGGCGCACTCTCCGGGAAATTCTTGTGAAAGTTTTCACAAGCGCACACGGGTCTTTGGTCCCCTGTCGTTCTCGCAGTTCAGCACGGGTGCGAGGATCCCGGCAAGGTGTCGGTACGGACTTTCGGCCCCCCGGGAAGGGGCTTTATCGGCGCCTCCGCTTCCGCTTTCGGGTGTGGAATTGAGACATCAGGAAAACGGGTCGCGATGAAGGAGTTCCTGCGATGGAGGCCAACGAGATGGTTGACGGACTGGTGCGGGGAGCACTCACCGCGCTCGACCGGTTCGCGACGTTCGACCAGGAGCAGGTCGACCACATCGTCAAGAAGGCGTCCCTGGCCGCGCTGGGCGCCCACGGCGAGCTCGCCCGCCTGGCCGTCGAGGAGACCGGCCGCGGCCTCTTCGAGGACAAGGCCGTCAAGAACCTCTTCGCCTGCGAGCACGTGGTCAACTCGATGCGCGGCCTGAAGACCGCCGGGGTGATCCACCGCGACGAACTGAACGGCATCACCGAGATCGCCGAGCCGGTGGGCGTGGTCTGCGCCATGACCCCGGTCACCAACCCGACCTCGACCACCCTCTTCAAGGCGCTGATCGCCCTGAAGACCCGCAACCCGATCATCTTCGCCTTCCACCCCTCCGCCCAGCACTGCTCGGCCGAGGCCGCCCGGATCGTGCGGGACGCCGCCGTGGCCGCGGGCGCCCCCGAGGACTGCGTCCAGTGGGTCGAGCAGCCCTCCATGGAGGCCACCGGCGCCCTGATGAACCACCCGGGCGTCTCCACCATCCTCGCCACCGGCGGAAACGCCATGGTCAAGGCCGCCTACTCGTGCGGGAAGCCCGCCCTGGGCGTCGGCGCCGGCAACGTCCCCGCCTACGTCCACAAGAGCGCCAAGCTCGGCCGGGCGATCCACGACATCGTCCTGTCCAAGGCCTTCGACAACGGCATGATCTGCGCCTCCGAGCAGGCCGTCATCCTCGACGCCGAGGTCTACGAGCGCGGCATCGCCGAATTCCGCCGGCTGGGCGCCCACGTGGTCACCGCCGCCGAGAAGACCAAGCTGGAGGAGTTCGTCTTCGGCACCACCGCCCACGCCGTGAACTGCGCCGGGGCCAAGCTGAACCCCGCGGTCGTCGGCAAGTCGCCGCAGTGGATCGCCGAACAGGCCGGGTTCACCGTCCCCGAGGGCACCTCCCTCCTCCTCGCCGAATGCGACGAGGTCGGCGAGGGCGAGCCCCTCACCCGCGAGAAGCTCTCCCCGATCCTGGCCGCCCTCAAGGCCCGCGACACCGCCCACGGCCTCGACCTGGCCGCGCGGATGGTGGAGTTCCACGGGCTCGGCCACAGCGCCGCCATCCACGCCGAGGACGAGGAGCTCGTCGAGGAGTTCGGGCGCCGGGTCAAGGCCGTCCGCGTCATCGCCAACTCGCCCTCCACCTTCGGCGGCATCGGCGACGTCTACAACGCCTTCCTGCCCTCGCTCACCCTCGGCTGCGGCAGCTACGGCCACAACTCGGTGTCGAACAACGTCACCGCGGTCAACCTGATCAACGTCAAGCGGATCGGACGGCGCAACAACAACATGCAGTGGTTCAAGGTCCCCCCGAAGATCTACTTCGAGCGCAACTCCATCCGCTACCTCGGCGAGATGGAAGGGATCACCAAGGTCTCCATCGTCACCGACAAGACCATGGTCGCCCTCGGCTTCGTGCAGAAGGTCACCGACATCCTCCGGGCCCGCGAGGGCGCCGTCAGCATCCAGGTCATCGACAACGTCGAACCCAACCCGGAGCTGGCCACCGTACGGGCCGGCGCCGCGATGATGCGGGAGTTCGGACCGGACACCATCATCGGCCTCGGCGGCGGCTCCCCGATGGACGCCGCGAAGATCATGTGGCTGATGTACGAGCGCCCCGAGGTCGAGTTCGCCGACACCAAGGAGAAGTTCTTCGACATCCGCAAGCGGGCCTACAAGTTCCCGGCCCTGGGCGACAAGGCCAAGATGGTCGCCATCCCGACCACCTCCGGCACCGGCTCCGAGGTCACCCCCTTCGCGGTGATCTCCGACCCCGCCGCCGCCCAGAAGTACCCGCTCGCCGACTACGCCCTGACCCCGAACGTCGCCATCGTCGACCCGGTCCTCCCGATGCGGCTGCCCGCCACGGTCACCGCCGACTCCGGCTTCGACGCCCTGACCCACGCCACCGAGGCGTACGTCTCCGCCTACTCCAACGACTACACCGACGGGCTCTGCCTCCAGGCCATCAAGCTGATCTTCGAGAACCTGGAACGATGCGTCGTCGACGGGGCCAACGACCCCGAGGCCCGCGAGAAGATGCACAACGCCTCGACGGTCGCGGGCATGGCCTTCGCCAACGCCTTCCTCGGTCTGGTCCACGCCATGGCCCACACCCTCGGCAACACCTTCCACGTGGCCCACGGCCGCACCAACGCCCTGCTGCTGCCCCACGTGATCCGGCACAACGGCACCGTCTCCCACAAGGCCACCCCGTGGCCGAAGGCCGAGGTCTACCGGGCCCCGGAGCGCTTCCAGGAGATCGCCCGGATGCTGGGCCTGCCGGCCGCCACCCCGGAGGAGGGCGTCGAGTCCTACGCCCGGGCCGTGGAGGAGCTGCGCGCCAAGTGCGGGATCCCCGCCTCCTTCGCCGAGGAGGGCGTGGACGAGCGGGAGTTCCTGGCGGCCCTGCCCCAGCAGGCCATGAACGCCTACGCCGACCAGTGCGCCCCCGCCAACCCGCGGATGCCGATGATCGACGACATGCAGCAGCTGATGCGGCAGGCGTACTACGGAACCCGCGAGGGCGCCCCGGCGGAGGAGGGCGGAGAGAGCGCCGGGTAGTGAGGCCTCACACCGCAACGCGACAGGTGACGCTGTAACCCCACCGGTCACATTGCACCGTCAAGCGTCACACCCCGCCACCCCCCGGCACGACGGCAGAGGGCCCGCCCGGAACCCCATGGTTCCGGGCGGGCCCTTTCCATCGCGTCCTCAGGTCTCCGGATCGGCGTCCGGGGCCAGGAAGCGACCCATCGGCAGCACCGGACGGCCCCAGGTGCTCGCGAGGACCTGCCCGGCCAGCAGGTACGTGGCCCCCAGCGCGGCCAGCAGCCCGCTCCAGCCGGTGATCCGCTCCCAGATCACCGACCCGGTGAACCCGCTCACCGTCATCGCCACGAACACCACCAGCACCATCGTGAAGGTGGACAGCAGCACCAGGTGGATCCGCCAGCTGCCCAGCCACAGCACGAACACCACGAACACCCACGGCAGTGTGAACAGCCCGCTCACGTCGCCGCGCAGGGCCGGGTCGGTCGCCGGCAGCACCCACTGCAACAGGCACGCCTTCGCCATCCAGAACAACCCGAAGCCGCCGAACACCGTGGCGTGCCAGGTGTCGCCGCGCTGCGCCTGGAACAACCCGGCCAGCAGCTGGGCCAGCCCGCCGATGAAGAACCCGACCAGCGGCAGGACCGAGTGCCCGAGCTTCTCCGGGAAGATCCCGGCGTCGATCCCCGTGGCGATCACCGTCACCACGATGAACCCGGTCAGGCCCAGCGCGCCGAGCTGCGCCTGCGCGCTGGGCTCCATCCGCTTGACGGAGACCGCCTGCGCGACCGGCCCCTGCCGGTTCCGGAAGTCGGACGGGCTCACCGGGCACCGCTCGGGGCCGGGGCGTCCCCGCCCGTGCCACCCGCGCCGCCGATGCCCGTACCGCCCGTGCCGGTACCGCCTGTGCCGGTACCGCCCGTGCCCGGGCCGTCGGTGCCGTCCGGGAGGCCGCTGCCCACCGCCGCCCCCGGCCGGCCCTTGCGGAACACCGCGCAGGCCAGGGTGACCGCCGCCCCGAGCACCGCCCACGCGGCGAGGACCAGCATCGCGGGACCGGCGTCATTGCCCTTGAAGTAGGCGATGGACCGGGCGGCGTAGGTGCCCGCTCCCGGCGGCAGTGCCGGTCCGATGTCCCGCCAGAAGGCGGGCAGCAGCGGGTACGGGTACGCGCCGCCCGCGCTCGGGTTGCCCAGCACCACCACCAGCAGGATCGCCAGCCCGATGCCGACGACCCCGGCCAGCCCCTGGAAGGCCAGGGTGATCGCCCCGACCGCGAAGACGATCAGCGAGCCGAGCCCCCACAGGCCCCAGATGCTGCCGGGCAGGGCGCCCAGCACCGGCCCGGCGATCACCGCGCCGAGGAGCCCGGCCACCACCGCGTACCCCAGCAGGGCCCCGAGCCGGATGACGGCGCGGGCGGAGTTCGCGGGCCGGGCCCCGGCGCTGATGGCGAGGATCGCGGCGCACAGGTAGCCGCCCACGCACCAGCCGACCACGAGGTAGAAGGAGGACAGGCCGCGGGCGTCGCCCTTGTCGGCGGGGGCCACGTCCACGATCCGCACGGTCCGCTTCTGGGTCCCTTCGGCGAGGGTCACCACCTCCGCCACGGCCTGGGACAGGGATGCGCCCGCTCCGCTCGCGACCAGCAGCCGGTCGGTGGTGCCGCGCGGGTCGATGATCAACGCCCCGTCCACCTCGCGGTTGCGGATCTGGTCCCGGGCGGTGGCCTCGTCCGCGACGGCGCGCGGGTCGAGGGGGTCGCCGGGCAGCTGTCCGAGCTGCCGCACCGACTGCTCGGTGAGCTGGGCCACCGGGCTGGTCACCGCCAGCGGGATCTCATGCGGTTTCGGTTGGTGGAAGGCGCCGATGTAGGAGGTGATGAAGGCGAGCTGGAGCGCCAGTACCCCGATGACCAGCAGCGCTGCCCGGGTGGTGACGGCGTCCTTGATCTCCGCGAGGAAACCGCGGGAGGGCTCTGCGTCCGTCTGCGTCATGCCCCCACGCTCCGCGCGCGCGGCGGCTCCCGCAGCAGGGGAGGGCCGAACGGATGATCCCCGACCGGCCGGCGGACGGGCGGCCCCGGAGCCCCGCCCACCGCCGGCCCGGCCTTCCCGCTCCTCGTCCACGGCCCGCCCGCCGCCGTGATGTACCCGCGATGCACCCGCCGCCCGATCGGCGCACCCGCCCGACGCGCCCCGCCGCCCGTTCCGCTTACGGCCCGCCGAGACCCCGGTGCTCGTGCCGACCGCCCGGATTCCCGGCCGCTCCCACCGTTTCCCGCCCGCTTCCCGCCCTCACTCCGCCGGCCCGGACCCGTCCCTCGTCCCGCCCCGCGGCTCCCTCCGGAAGCCGGCGAAGAAGCTCGAACACGTGTGTCGTACGTACGTTCGAAAGTGGTCTATGGTGGAAGGAGGGGAGGTGGTCAGCCGGAGGAAGGCCCCAGGAGGGCCGCGGAGAGCAGGAGGCGTGGGTGCCCGGTTTCACGCATCTGCACACCGTTTCCGGTTTCTCCGCGCGGTACGGCGCCTCCCACCCCGAACGGCTGGCCGAACGCGCCGCCGAACGGCAGCTGGACGCCCTCGCCCTCACCGACCGCGACACCCTCGCCGGCGCCGTCCGCTTCGCGAAGGCGTGCGCGGCGGCCGGGGTCCGCCCCCTGTTCGGCACCTGCCTCGCCACCGCCCCCGCCCCGGTGCCCGCCCCGCCCGGAGCCGCGGGCGCCCGCCCCGCCACCGAACGCCGCCGCACCCCCGTCAAGGGCGGCGCCTTCGTGGACGAGTCCGCCCCCCGCGCCCGCTTCCTGGCCCGCGACGGAGCCACCGGCTGGGCCGAACTGTGCCGCCTGGTCACCGCCGCCCACGCCGGGGCCGCCGCCCGCCCCCTGCTGCCCTGGGAGGACAACCACGGCGAGGGCCTCCTCGTCCTCCTCGGCCCCGACTCCGAGGTCGGCCGGGCCCTGGCCGCCGGGCGTCCCGACCGCGCCGCCCGGCTCCTCGCCCCCTGGCGGGACCGGTACGCCGACTCCCTCCGCCTGGAAGTCGTCCACCACGGCCTCACCGGGACCGGACCCGGCTCCCTGCGGCTGGCCGCCCGTACCCTCGGCTTCGCCGCCGAACAGGGCGTACCGGCCGTCCTCAGCAACGCCGTCCGCTACGCCGACCCGGGCCAGGGACCGGTCGCCGACGTCCTCGACGCCGCCCGCCGCCTGGTCCCCGTGGACCCCCGCGGCCCCCACGACAGCGGGGAACGCTGGCTCAAGGACACCGCCGCCATGACCGCCCTGGCCACCCGCGTCGCCGAGGCCGCGGGCGGCCGCGCCCGGGACGCCCGCGCCCTCCTCGCCCGCACCCTGGACGACGCCGCGTCCTGCCGGGTCGACGCCGAGGACGACCTCGGCATCGGCTCCGTCCACTTCCCCGAACCGGCCCTCGCCGGAGCGGGCCGCCGCACCGCCCAACGCGCCCTGGCCTCCCGCTGCGCCGCCGGCATGGTCCTGCGCGGCTACGCCGACCGGCCCGCCTACTGGGACCGGATGCACCACGAGCTGGGCATCATCGCCCACCACGGCTACGCCTCCTACTTCCTGACGGTCGACCGGGTGGTCCGGGACGTCAAGGAACTCGGCATCCGGGTCGCCGCCCGCGGCTCCGGCGCCGGCTCCCTGGTCAACCACCTCCTCGGCATCGCCCACGCCGACCCGGTGGAACAGGGCCTGCTGATGGAGCGGTTCCTCTCCCGGCGCCGCGCCGTGCTCCCCGACATCGACATCGACGTGGAGTCCGCCCGCCGCCTGGAGGTCTACCGCGCGATCCTCGCCCGCTTCGGACCCGAACGCGTCGCGACCGTGGCCATGCCCGAGACCTACCGGGTCCGGCACGCCATCCGCGACGTGGGCGCCGCCCTCTCCCTGGACCCCGCCGAGATCGACCGGCTCGCCAAGTCCTTCCCGCACATCCGGGCCCGCGACGCCCGCGCCGCCCTCGCCGAACTCCCCGAACTGCGCGGGGTCCGCGCCGAACGGCACGGCCGACTCTGGGAGTTGGTCGAAGCCCTCGACGCGCTGCCCCGGGGCACCGCCATGCACCCCTGCGGGGTCCTCCTCTCCGACGCCTCCCTCCTCGCCCGCACCCCCGTCGTCCCCACCAGCGGCGAGGGCCTGCCCATGTCCCAGTTCGACAAGGACGACGTGGAGGACCTCGGCCTGCTCAAACTCGACGTCCTCGGCGTCCGCATGCAGTCCGCGATGGCCCACGCCGTCAGCGAGGTCGAACGGGCCACCGGGCGACGCCTCGACCTCGACGACCCCACCCAGGTCCCCCCGGGCGACGAGGCCACCTACCGCCTCATCCGCTCCGCCGAGACCCTCGGCTGCTTCCAGATCGAATCCCCCGGCCAGCGCGACCTCATCGGCCGACTGCGCCCGGAGACCTTCCACGACCTGGTCGTGGACATCTCCCTGTTCCGCCCCGGCCCCGTCGCCGCCGACATGGTGCGGCCCTTCGTCGAGGCCCGGCACGGCCGCGCCCCCGTCCGCTACCCCCACCCCGACCTGGAGGGACCGCTCCGCGAGACCTACGGGGTGGTGGTCTTCCACGAGCAGATCATCGAGATCCTCGACATCATGACCGGCTGCGGCCGGGACGAGGCCGACCGGGTCCGCCGCGGCCTCTCCGACCCCGGCTCCCAGGGCCGCATCCACGCCTGGTTCACGGAACGCACCGCCGCCCGCGGCTACCCGCCCGAGGTCACCGCCCGCACCTGGGAGATCGTCGAAGCCTTCGGCTCCTACGGCTTCTGCAAGGCCCACGCCGTGGCCTTCGCCGTGCCCACCTACCAGTCCGCCTGGCTCAAGACCCACCACCCGGCCGCCTTCTACGCCGGGCTGCTCACCCACGACCCGGGCATGTACCCCAAGCGCCTGCTGCTCGCCGACGCCCGACGGCGCGGGGTCCCGGTGCTGCCGCTGGACGTGAACCGGTCCGCCGTCACCCACCGCGTCGAACCGGTGCCCGGCCCCCCGACCACCTGGGGACTGCGCCTCGCCCTCTCCGAGGTCCACGGCATCAGCGCCGCCGAGGCCGCCCGCATCGCCGAAGGCCGGCCCTACGCCTCCCTCCTCGACTTCTGGGACCGGGCCCGCCCCGGCCTCCCGGTGGCCGAACGCCTCGCCCGGGTCGGCGCCCTGGACCCCTTCGGCGCCAACCGCCGCGACCTCCTCCTCCATCTCACCGAACTCCACCGGTCCCGCCGCGGCCGCGCCGCCCACGGCGACCAGCTCCCCCTCGGCGGCGGCCACGGCACCGCCCCCCTCGGCCTGCCCCCGCTCGACGACGCCGAGCGGCTCAGCGCCGAACTCGGCGTCCTCGGCATGGACACCTCCCGGCACCTCATGGACGACCACCAGGAGTTCCTCACCGAACTCGGCGTCCTCCCGGCCCGACAGCTGCGCACCGCCGACCACGGGCAGACCGTCCTGGTCGCCGGGGCCAAGGCGGCCACCCAGACCCCGCCGGTCCGCTCCGGTCGCCGGGTCATCTTCACCACCCTCGACGACGGCAGCGGCCTCGTCGACCTCGCCTTCTTCGACGACAGCCACGAGGCGTGCGCCCACACCGTGTTCCACTCCTTCCTGCTGCTGGTCCGCGGAGTGGTGCAGCGGCGCGGACCGCAGAGCCTGACCGTGGTCGGCGCCGCCGCCTGGGACCTGGCCGAACTGACCCGGCTGCGGGCCGCGGGAGGCCTGGAGGCGGTCGCGGCCCGACTGGCCGAACCGGCCCCGGTGGCGGACCCCGGGTCCGGCCCCGAAGCGGGGGAGGGGCGGCGGATCCGCATGCCCACCGGATACGAGATGAACCCCTGGGCGGACCTCCGCCCCGCCGGCGAGGACCCCGCCACCGGCGGACGCCGCCTCTGGCACGCCAGCCCGGGGAGCGCGGGATGAGAGGGGAACAGGGGACGACCGGGGAACACGGGATCGCCGGCGAGCGCGGGATGACCGGCGAGCGCGGGATGGCCGGGCGCGCGACGGCCGCGGGCACGAAGCGCCCGGACGCGGGCCGTCCCGACACGGGCCGCCCGGACGTGAGCCGTCCCGACACGGGCCGCCTGGGCACGGGCCGCCCCGACGTGGTGCGCGACGCCGGGGCGGCGGCCGCCTCCGTGCTGTGCGTCCGGATGCGGCGGATCGACGGCGCGCCCCTGGACACCGCCGCCCACCACGGGGTCCTCGACCTGCTCACCGGACTGACCCCCGTGGTGCAGGCCCTGCCCCCGGAGGGCGCCCTCGCCGACGTCCGGGGCGCCCTGCGCTACTTCGACTGCGACCCGGTGCGACTGGCCGCCCTCCTGCGGGTCCGCGCCCTGGCCCGATACGGGGTGGAGTGCGCCGTCGGCGCCGCCCCCAACCCCCTGCTGGCCCGGCTGGCCGCCCGCGGGGCGGAGCCCGGCCGTACCCTGCTCGTCCCCGGACACCCCGCAGCCGTCAGGGAGTTCCTCGCCGGGAAACCGGCCGCCGCCCTCGACGGGGTCGGCCCCCGTACCGCCCGCACCCTCGCCGGGTACGGCCTGGACACCGTGGACCGGATCGCCGCCGCGCCCCTGCCCGTCCTCCAACGGATCCTCGGCGCCCGCGCCGGCCGCGAACTCCACGAACGCGCCCACGGCATCGACCGCACCCCGGTCCTGCCCGGCGCCCCCGACCGCTCCCTCGCCGCCGAACGCCCCTTCGGCCACGACGAGACCGACCCCGACCGGCACCGGCGCGCCCTGCTCTCCCTCACCGAGGAGCTCGGCGCCCGGCTCCGCTCCCGGGAGCAGGTCTGCCGGAGCCTCACCCTGACCGTCCGGTGCGCCGACCGGACGACCGTCACCCGCACCCGCACCCTCGCCGAACCCACCGCCCACTCCGTGGCCCTCACCGCCACCGCCCGGACCGTGTACGAATCCCTCGGCCTGCAGCGCGCCCGGGTCCGGGTCCTGGGGCTGCGCGCGGAGGGCATCGGCCCCGCCGCCCGCGCGGCCCGGCAGCTCAGCCTCGACCCGGAGGACGACAGGGCCCGGCGCATCGAGGCGGTGACCGACCTGGTCCGGGCGAAGTTCGGCCCCGGAGCCGTCCTGCGGGGCACCCTCGCGGCCTGACCGCCCTCCGCACCACCCCGCCCGGCCGTCCGCCGCGCGCGCGACCCCCGACCGTACCGACGTACGGGCGGACGCACGCATGTGCCGGCGTCGCGCCGGAGATGACGACGCGCCAGTTTTTACCGACGCGTAACTTCCCACCGGATGCTACTCGCCCGTAATTTGGCGGTGCAGCTCACCTTGTGATCCGGATCACGGGCGAATCCCCCATCGCGTTCCTTTCCCCCGCAAGGAGACCATCCGATGCTGCCCTGGAGACGACTCCTCCGGCCCCTCGCCGTCCTCGCCCTCGCCGCGGCCGTCCTCGTCCCGGTACCGGCCCAGGCCGCCGACGCCCCCAGCCGCGGCTGGAACAACTGGTCCTGCAAGCCCTCCGCCGCCCACCCCCGCCCCGTGGTCCTCGTCCACGGCACCTTCGGCAACTCCGTGGACAACTGGCTCGGCTTCGCCCCCTACCTGGTCAACCGCGGCTACTGCGTCTACTCCCTGGACTACGGCCAGCTCCCCGGCGTGCCCTTCTTCAACGGGCTCGGACCCATCGAGAAGTCCGCCCAGCAGCTCGGCACCTTCGTGGACCGGGTCCTCGCCGCCACCGGCTCCGCCGAGGTCGACATGGTCGGCCACTCCCAGGGCGGCATGATGCCCCGCTGGTACCTGAAGTTCCTCGGCGGCGCCGCCAAGGTCAACGCACTCGTCGGCCTCGCCCCCGACAACCACGGCACCACCCTGCTCGGCCTCACCAAGCTGCTCCCGTACTTCCCCGGCGCCCAGGACCTCCTCACCACGGCCACCCCCGGCCTCGCCGACCAGATCGCCGGCTCCGACTTCCTCAACCGGCTCAACGCGGGCGGCGACACCGTCCCCGGGGTGGCCTACACCGTCATCGCCACCCAGTACGACGAGGTCGTCACCCCCTACCGCAGCGGCTACCTGACCGGGCCGAACGTCCGCAACGTCCTGCTCCAGGACCTCTGCCCGCTGGACCTCTCCGAGCACGTGGCCATCGGCCTCACCGACCGCATCGCCTTCCACGCGGCCGAGAACGCCCTCGACCCGGCGAACGCCGAACGGACCACCTGCGCCTCGGTCTTCGACACCCCCTGAACGGGACGGGCCCGGTCCCCCCGAAGGGAACCGGGCCCGTGAGCCGGTCGACCGGCCCGTCGGCCGCCGTC
>NZ_JBEOSD010000057.1:0-44921 GCF_040302735.1 Streptomyces sp. NPDC097619
ACGTAGGCGTGCAGGCGGTTGGCGCCGTCGCGGACGTAGCCGATGTCCTGAAGGTGTTCGTCGTCGGCCACGAGCACGGACAGGTCCGGGAAGAGGGACTCGTCCAGGAAGCGGATGAGGAAGTCGAGCACCCGGGCGGTGAGCGCCTCGATCTCCTCGTAGGTGGCCGTCAGGCCGTAGTGCTGGAGGGCATTGCGCTTCTTCGTCAGCGCATCCAGGGCCTTCTCCTCGTCCGGCGTGATGGGGAAGCCGACGATGTCGCGGATCCGTCGTACGGCCTCTGCCGGGGTGATGCCGGCGAAGTCACCCTGTTCGAATTTGGCCCGGCCGACCCGGCGCTCGGTGATCTTCTCTGCGACGAGACTCCAATGCTCCCGCTCCAAGCCGGCCTTGAGGAGTACTTCGGCGGCCGCCTCCAGGTGGACCACGGCGTACTTGAGGCCGCGCGGTCCGGGCCTGTTCCCCTGCTCGTCGGTGGCGAGGTGGTCGATGACGCCGACCAGGAAGTCGAGCCCGTTGGTGACGGGAGGGTAGGCCAGGGGCGCGCCGAAGCCGGCGGGGTCCCGCGGCAGGGGCCGTTCGGCCAGGGGGTGCCGGTTGAGCTGATCGATCGGATCGGTGTCCACTGTGCTGCCCGTTCTTGGCGAGTGCCGGCTGTTCAGGAGTGTCCGCGGCCGTTCACACCTGCCGCTCCCGATGGTTGGAGGTCTCGGTGCACCCTGGGGAGGGCTCGCCGACGGGGGTGTGGCAGGTGCCGCACAGGTCGAGTCCGGGGCCGCCGAGCGGCGTGAGCACGACCGCGTTGCCCTGTGAGTCGGTGCCCCAGCTCACGGCCGCGCTGGTCTTCCCGTCGCCACCGGGCAGAATCCCGGTGACCCGGCCCCGGCCGAAGGCCCCGATCCATGCGTCCGCGTCCTCCGGAACCGGCAGACTGGCGGGCACCGGCCTCATGATCGTGTACATCTGCTGGGGGTGTTCGACGTGGCACAGGCGGCTCATGCCCGGGATCACGGGTTGATCCTGCCTCGCGATCCGTCCCTCGCGCTGCTCGGGCTCGGCCGGGCGCCGGTCCGCCGGCGGGTGCTCCCACTCGCTCGCCCGGCCGGTGTTCAGGCCGTCCCGCTGCTCAAGCTCCCGAAGGGTCGCCTCGTTGTCGATCTGCGCGAACTGGTACGGCTCGATCCCGAGTTCGAGCGCGAGTGCTTCGACAAGGTCGGCCACGTCCTGAGGGGATGCCTGCGGTCGGAGTCGGGCAACGGCCTGACGGGCGTGCTGCCAGGTGAAGCCGAACTTGTCCGTTCCCCCCTCGTCGGTGATCCGCTGTTCGGTGCCGCGGGCTGAGTCCGGGTTCTCGTGCAACGCGCTCTCCTCATGGGCAGGGGGTGCCGGGACGCACGGGAGCAGGGATCGGGCCCTGACGCGGACCCTGCTCCCCGGCGGTACCGGTTATTCTGGAGAGAATAACCGGTAAGGGTGCCCTAAGTTCCGCGCGGGGGCGGCGAGTCGAGGAGAGTCACGGGGGACTGGTCTGTCAAACGTGGAAGAAACGCGGACAAGACGAGGGGTCGGCCGGTACGGTGATGACCACTCGTTAGATCCACCTCTATCCACGTCTGTTGTAAGGGAGACCTCCGTGGAGATCACCGTGTCGGTGACCATCAAGGACCCGACCCCCGAGGCCATGGCCGACATCGACGCCTTCCTCACCCGACACGCCCACGTCGTCCGGGTCGACAACGCATGGACCCCCGAACGCGCCCGCACCTACTACGACAAGGTCCCCGAGCGCGCCAAGAGGATCCTCCTCGAAGCCGTCCGCCACGGCGGCACCGTCACCGCCGACACACTCCGCACCGACGACGGCAAGGGCCTGCGCGGCCACGCCGGCCCCCTCAAGACCGCCCTCACCAACGGCGCCGCCGCCGGCCTCTGGCCCCACACCATCCAACCACCCGTCCTCGGCATCGGCCCCGGCTACGGCCCCGTCCAGGGCTACAAGATCCACGACGACGCCCTCGACGCCTTCCGCCAAGCCCTCACCCCCCTCCTCCGCGACCCCGACACCCCGGCCTGACCACCCACCGATCCGGCGCAGGGCGAGACCGACCTCGCCACCGAGACCCGCTGCACACGTGGGTGGCGGCGTTCCCCGGCAGGGCAGGACGGACCGTGTACCCGTCGGGCCCCGACCGTATCCATCCCGCGCTGCTCACCTACCAGAACTCGTAGGTGGGACGGTTCCCCCGAGGCGTCCGGGGCCCGAACCGATCAGCACTGCGACATGCGAGTCACCCCCGAAGGATTCGTAAATGACCCCAGGCGACTTCACTCACACTCGACCACAACTTGATTGTCGCGATTAAGTTTCGGCGAGCACGTGCAATCCAACGTGCGCGTCCGTACACTGAAATCACCAACCCCACTTCCACGTGAAAAAACGAAGGCCCGCCCCACTGACGGCAGGGCGGGCCTCGACCCCGAGACCACGGTTCGGACCCGTCTACGTCGGGTCCGAACCGTGTTCGTAAGGCCTAGGAGACAGGCGGCACCTCCCCGCGGTGCAGGCACCAGATCACCAATGCCGTCTGCAGATACACCGGATGTGCGTGAAGCCAGTGATCCACGAGCCTCAGCCAGGCCCTACAGCGACACCACCACAAGCGGCGTCCGTTTTCTCCCATTCCAGTCTTCCTTTCTGCGCCCACACAGGGCGCCCAGCGTGGGAGTTCCGGCCATGTTGGTCGAAATTCCCACGCCGGGCAGCATGAGGGAACGCGCAAGGAAGATCGGAGCTTCGACCGTACCCGCATGAATTCGATATACGGGCGACTTAATCGAAGGCCGGGAATTCGGGGAGCTCTTCTGATATAAGCCCCCACCCTGACCATTGCCGCCGAAACGCTGTACGCCACCTGTCATGTGACCCGCATGAAACACATGCGGGTCACATGAGCCGTCACACTGGAACCCCGCCCGAAGGAGGCGTCATGAGTCGCCTGGACCAGATGCTGACGAGCATCCGCTTCCACGATCAGGTACTCCTGGACGCCAGGCGGACGCTCGTCTGCCCACCGAACCTGGCCGACGAGGTGCGGGCCGTCGTCAAGAAGTACGACGCCGCGGGCCTGTTCACGGTCGTTGCCAGCCCCGCCTGCCCGGAGGGACGACTGCTGCTCCTCGACGAGCAGGCGATGGAAGCCGACTTGCGCGCCAGTCTCCTGCGACGCCCAACGTTCCCTGCCTGACGCCCGTCCAAGGGCCCCGGACATGTCGAGGGCCCTCGCCACACCCTGCGTGGTGAGGGCCCCCGTCGGCCACGGGCCGTGCGGCCCGCCGTCGCGGCCGGGCGAGCACCTACCCGGCATCAGCGGGCGATCCGTTCGGTTCGCCTACCGGCAGGCCGTCCATGCTCATACAGCACCCATGCCGGCACATAGGCCATGGCCTGGCCCTAGCCTGTACGGATGACCTCGTCCCGCTACAGCATTCGTGGGCTCCGGGCCCCCGACATCGACACGGCCCTCACCCTGATGTCACTGGCCAACCCCGACTACGACGAGCAGGAGTTGGAGGCAACCAGACACCTTCTGGAGATGGCAACCGCCTCGGCCGGGTCAGGGCCCACCGAGGAGGGGCTCCGCTCGATGTCTCGGGAACTGGCGAATCTCTCCGGTGGCGTCCTCACCGCAGACGATGCCTACCGGAAGCTGCGCGAGAGGACTGCCGACGGCGAGAATCCTCTGTCGGACGCGATGGTGACGCTCGTAGCCGAGGAGACCGCCACCGGGCAGGTCGTCGGCCTGGTGAACGCCGGGCCGCCTGGGAAGTGGTCACATCATGCTGTCACCCGACTGCCCGCACCGATGGTGCATCAGATGCGCGACCGGGTCGTCGAGATCTCGGACATCGCCGTACTGCCCGGCGCGCGACGCCAAGGGCTCGGAGGACAGCTGATCGACGCCCTTCTCAACCTCGACAGCGAACGGGCCCGGGGTTGGCGAATGGCAGTGTGGTTCTTCCACGAGAACCGTGGCTTCGGCGACTGGCACCGCTCACTGTGCCCCGAGTGGCCTGTCGGTCGGCCGATCACCTTCCTCGACAGCGAACGACAGCCGGCCAGCTTCCGGGAGCTGAACGGAGACCTGCGGGCCTGCGTGGCCCCGCTCCACCCGGACCTCAAGCTCGTCATGGATCCCACGGGTGTCCCCGCGATCGACGGTGTCTTCGATCAACCCTGGCCGCAGTTGGGCCCCGCCCTGCCCCGCACGAAGCCGTCGAAGGCCGACCGAAAGCGGGAGAAGAGGCAGCGGGGCCGCGCCCGCGGCTAGCGCCCGCCCGAGGCTGCAGCGGGTCCTTCTGGCGTCGTGGCGCTCTGGGGGGCGGTCTTGTAGGCGTCGGGGTGGAGGCGGCGGGTCAGGGTGCCGCCGGCGAGGTGTTCGCTCAGGAAGCGGCCGAGGGCGGCACAGTCGCTGCCGGGCGGCGGTGGGGCGGTATGGCGTGTGGTGCCTCGGCGTCGTGGCTGTTTGGGGGCGGGGCCGCGGCGGCGGTACGGCCGGCCGACGGCGGCGGCGTGGAGCTTGGCGGCTTCGGCGTCGATGACGTGGATCCCGGTCGGGGCGGGCGGGTCGAGCGGGGGTTCGTCCCAGGTGTCTCCGACGGGGGACGGGCCGGTGAGGCGTTCAAGGGGATCGGTGCGCCGGACGGCGGCGCGATGCGCGGTCAGGGCCGCGGCCGCGAAGGCTCGGGCGGCGTGCTCGGTGTGGTCGGCCAGCTCGGCGACGTGTGCGGCGGCCTCCTCGGCCCGCTCGCGGGCGGTACCGACCCACAGCCGGTGCCGGGCCTCGATCTGCTCCGCCAGCTCGGTCGGGAGCCCGGCCGGGGGCTCCGGGGCCTCCTGTGCGGCTTCGGTCTCGGCGGCGTCCCGGTCCGCACACGCCATCGTCCACGCGTCAGCGAGCGCCTCGTAGCGGGTGCGGTGGGCGGCGAGGAGGGTGTCGGCCCGCCGCGGCCAGGGTTCGGCCGCGGCACCGTCAGGATGCGGGGCGCGGACGCCGGGGTGGGCCGCGGCGTGGGCGGCGTGATGTTCGCGGTAGAACTGCAGGCCCCGGTCGGTGATCTCGTACCCACGGCCCCCGACGACCCGGCAGGCGAGCGGGGGAACGTGCCGGCCGATGAGGACCTTCTCGATGGTCGTGGAGTGCCCCCATGCCAGGGTGGTGCCGTTGCGGTGCGCCACCCACAACAGGACGAGGACTTCCCAGGAGCGCACACTGAGCGCGGCCCCGCTGCCGGCGGGCAGCGAAAGCGCGGCACGTGCGACGGCGCGGCCTTCTCGGGTCATCGCCACTGTGATCATGGTGCCCATGGGGGTGGACCGGTAGCCGCGGGTGACCAAGCCCCGGTTGGCGAGGGCGCTGATGGTGGAGCCGTTGCCCTGGTTGTGCCAGCCCCCGGCCGCAAGACGGTCCTGCATCGCCGTCGTGGGGGGTGCCTGCGACAACGAGTGGTCGAGGGCGAAGTCGATCCGCCGCCACACAGCCGCCGGGGTGTCGTCCCAGCGGGGCCGCCCCTTCTCCTTGGCCTGGTCCAGTTCGTAGATGACGGCCAGAACGCCCTGCTGGCGGTCGTTGAGGGCCTGCCAGATCTCCAACACCCGCGTCTTGCCCGCCATGCCGCAAAACCCCTCCATCCGCCACCACGGGCCCTGATGCCCTCCGCGGCCGTCGACCTCCGCACTGAGTATTCCGGCCCTCGCACCCCTTGCGTTGCCACACGGCCCCAGGTCTCCGTCGGCAGACCCTTTGCGGTGCTCCTCGTGCCCGGCTGCCGGGGACACAAGACCCCGCAGCGCCGCAACCTTCCGAAGTCCGTCGCACCCGGCGGACATCTCCAAGGAAGGGATCACCACATGCCCAAGTTCACTCCGGCGCTCACCAACGTGAAGGGCGACGACGGCACGAGCACGGCCGGCCGCTACTCCGTCTCGGGCGGGATCTGCACGTTCACCGCGATGATCGTGGCCAACAAGGCGACGGAGGCCGCGACGGCGGCCGGCTTCGGGCTGACACTCCCGGTCCGGGCGGCCAGCGGAGTCCGCTACGTGTTCCAGCTCAACCTGGACGGCCGCGACGCCGACAACGGCACCTGGAGCGGCACCGCGATCGTCTACGCGGGGTCGGACGGCACGAAGATCGACCGGCTGACGACCCCCGGCACCACCAACGCGGGGTCGCTCCAGAACATCGGCGGCTTCTACGGCGACTCCGAGGGTGCTGCAGCTGCGGAGATCGTCACGGTGACCGGGTCGTACCCGGTCGCCTAACAGCGCAGGCACGCGCCTGTGGGGGGCGACGGACGGTTCCGTCGCCCCCTACAGGGCTTCAGCGCGAGAAGGTGCCGCCGGGCTCGGTCGGGTCCGGCCGGAGGGTCGACAGGGCCTCATCGAGCTCGTGGAGCGCGCCTCGCATCATGAACACCGCGCCGCCGAAGGCCAGGGCGCCTTCCCCCAGTGGCAGCAGGTCCGGCAGGCCCGCGGTGAACGCCCGTGAAACCCGGCGGGCCCCGACCTCGTCGACGTACTCGGAGGACGCCAACGCCGCGACGGCCCCGCCCCGCTCGTCGGTGCCCAGGGCGGCGAAGTCCTCTACCTCCGCGGCCATCGCCGTGACTCCGGAGAGTGCCTTTTCAAGTGCCTTTCGGGCCCGTACAACGTGGAGCACATCGTCGCCTGGGTCGTGGGGGCTCACTGCGTGTCCCCCGGGTCGGTGAGGGTCACCTGGGGGCCGCTGATGGTGACCTGGCGGCCGGTGAGGCGGGAGAGGGCTGCGGCATCGCCATTGTCCAGCGCGGCCTGAATCTCGGCGTTCCGTTTCAGGTCCTTGACGAGCCGGTCCTTTACGGGTCCGGTCAGGTTGTCGAGGGGGAACAGGGCGCGGCCGGCCGCGTAGTCCTGGACGAACGCGGTGACGGCCTGTGTGACCCGCTCGCCGTTCGCCTCCGGCGGGGCGAAGCGGCGAATCGCCAGGCCGTCCTCGTCGCGCTGAACGTCGCCGTGCCCGTCGGGGATCGTGTCCGTGAGGCGTCGTTGGAACCGCGCGATGCTGTCCCGCAGGTCGTCGGCCCTGTCATTGGCGTAGCGCCAGTTGCCGTCCTCGACACCACTCAGGACGCGGCTCAGGTGGTCGATCACCCCGGCAAGGTCCTCGGCGAGGTTCTTCTCCGCGCTCGTGCCGTCCAGCAGCTCGTACACGGTGGGTTCGTCGGTCATGCGGGGGCCCTTCACCTGGATTCCGCGGCACCGCCAGTCTTCCACGGGCACGCCGGCGAAACCGGGCACTTGCTCCGGTCTGTAACGACCCGTAAGACAGGGTGCGAGCAGTGCGGCGTCAGCCTCACCGGGAAGCCGCACGGTCGTCGTGGCCACCGGGTAGCGTGAGGGCACGAACATCAGCACACGGGGAGGGAACCAATGTCGGACAGCAGTTGGAACGTGCACCGCGAGGATGTCGGCTGGGGCGCCTCGGGCGAGGACTCAAGCTGGGGTGTCACCGCGTAGCCTCACCCCGCTGCCCGCAGAAACAGCCGGGCCCCTCCCGTCGGGAGGGGCCCTTGGCTTGCCCGGCAGCCGCAGGCTACGGCGAGCCGACCCCAAGGTGCCGCTCGGCCCCGCAGATCCCGCACGCCTCCACGGTGTGTCCCGTCAGGAGTTCGAGGGCCTGGGCGCGAGTGATCGGGCGGGTGTGGCCGGTGGTCAGGCCGCAGTCCGGGGTGTGCACGAGCATCGGCTTCCGAGGGGCGCCGATCGTGTACTGCACGATCCACTGCTCGGACAGCTCCTTCGGCCCCCGGCCCGGCCCGGCTCCGGCCCCTGCGGGTTTCGCCGCGGCCGCGCGTTGCCGGTCCTCAATCGCGGCCAGGCGCACGCGGATCGCCTCGCTCTGGATCTCGCACCAGCGCAACAGCAGGCGGAGTATCTCGGGGTCCTCCGGCAGCGGCGGGTCCGGAGGCAGCCGGGGGAGATCCGGGCCCGCGGGCACGGCTACTCCCCGGCCTGCTCGTCGCCGGGCTCGACCTTCTTCAGGCCCTGGCGGGCCGCGACCCGGTCCTCCGGCGGCAGGGAGGCCCAGTACGGGTGGGCGGACACCTGCGCGGACAGCTCCCGCAGGTCGGCTTCGTAGGCGGTCCGCCGGGCCTTCTGCTCCTCGGTGTAGCCGGGGGAGGGGTCCCGGGCAGTCCAGAGGCCCTCGCGGCCTTCATGAGCGTCGAGGGGGACCACGGACCGCGGCAGGTCCGCGACGAAGCGGGCGTACTCGGCCTGGAGCGCGGCCATCGCGAGCTGGAGCTGCACGAGCTTCTTGGGGTAGTCGTAACTCACCCCGCCATCGTACATCCGTTCGATTGGCTCAAAATCGACGCCACGCGACCACGAAAGGGTGATCATGACGGCCTTCCCGGACGACCTGATCGCCCTCCGCAGGGCCGCGACCAGGCTCTACAACAGGATGCTGGACGATCCCCGGCTTGCCGTGGAGGCGTCCGGGGAGCTTGCCCTGTATGGCCTGGATGCACGCCGTCACCCCTACTGGAAAGGGCGCCGGCCCACCCTGGCGGAACTTGTGGCGCTGGACCGCGCCGCGGCCGACGGCCCCGACGGCATCCGCTCCCGTCCCGCGCATTCCCGACCGCCCGACCACGGGTCCGGGAGCCGCTAGCCTGAGCTGCCCGCCACCGGACGAACGGCCACACCGATGACCGACCCCACCCCCGATACCGTCACCTGCACCCACTGCGGCGCCGCCGCGCCGGTCCCCGAGAACCGCGACCACGCCCCGCTCTGGGACGCCGGGTGGCGCTGGCTCGCCGCCCTGAGCCTGTACTCGTGCCCGGCTTGCCCGTCCGTGGTCACCGTGACCCCCGACGGCCGCCACGTCGCCGGGCCCGCGACGCACCTCAGCCGCACCGGCATCCTGTGACCGGACCCGTCCCGGCCTCCGGCTGGTCCAAGGCCGCCCGCCGCCGCCGGGGCCTGCCCGCCCGTTGTTCGGCCGCCCCGACCCGTGCTGGGCGTGCGGCGTCCCGGCCTGCACCGACTGTGGCCCTGACCCCAACGAAGACGTACCCGGGGCCGCAGGCCCGGACGAGATCGGGGACCCGGGTGCTCAGGCCGCCGGTCCCGCCTCCTGACGGGGGAGCAGGCCCCGCTTGACGAGCAGACGCTCCAGCCACTGAAGCGTTTTGGGCAGGTCCCCGATGTGGGCGCCGCCCAGGACACTGTCGGGCAGGCGATGGGCCCAGAATCCGCCCTGGAGCATGACGCCCCGGGCCGGCCGATCGCTCCTGACGTGCTCCCAGATCATCTCCGGGCCATCGTCCTGTGGCCGCGCGGGCCGGCCTTCGATCGTGAGCCGGACATCGTGCCGACTGAAGAAGGGGTCGTTGTCCCAGCCCTGGGCCCCAACCTTCAACTTCAGGAACTGCGCCCGGCGCGGCTCGGGCACCACCAGTCCCGGGCGGCGGTCCGCGATCCCGCTGAGGAACGTGTGGAGGCGAACGGCTTCGGCCGTGTGCCAGGTGCCCGTCTGGCACATCGTCCGGTCACCGTGCCCCTCCTTCACGTCGAAGAGGTCGTGGCCCCACACGGCCACGCCGTGCTCGGTCTCGGCGAAGTGCAGGGCGGCGCCGGGGGCGTGATGGTCGGAAACGTCGATGCTCAGGATGTCCACGGGGGGCCCTTCGGGATGCAAGTGGTCCCGCGCACCGGTTCCGGGCGCGGTGAGGTTGGCCCACGCCGGTACGGGCCTTGCATCCCCGCTCACGCGGGGCCACCGGCGGGCCCGGCAGCCCGCCCTGTCACCTTATCGAACCACCTTTGTGCCCGGAACCGGTCCCGCCGGGTACGGCCTTCGGCCGGGAAGGCTCGTTCTCCTGCAGGCGCCCGCAGGGGGCCGTACCGTCCTCGGCATGACGATGACGCTGCCGGAGGCCGGCAAGACGACCCGTCCGCCCTCGAAGGCGCCCGTGGGTCGCCCCCCGAGCTCCACGGGCCCGGACAAGAATCCGCCCATGCCGCCGAACGACCCGCAGAACCCGCCGAAGAAGCCCGGGACCTGACGGTCGTGCGCGTGGCCCGGGTCCCGTACGAGGACCTGCCCGAACCGGTCCGGGCGGCCCTCGCCGCCCGGGTCGGCAACGACCACCCCGGCATCCCCGTGGACCAGGGCGACAGCGCTGCCCTGGCGAACTGGTTCTGGCCCAAGCCCGGCAGCTCCATGGTCTTCGTCAAGGGCCTGCCCCTGGACCATGAGCGCATCGGCGAGCTGCGCGCCGAAGCGGCGGTGAACCCCTTTCTCCCCGACTGCGCCCCGCGCCTGCTGTGGCAGGAGGAGGCGGGCGGCTGGCTGCTGCTCTGCTTCGAGGGCCTGCAAGCCTCCCTGTGGACGGGGTTCGGGAAGGACAGCGCGCACCTGGGCGCGGTCGCGGCCGTCCTGGAGGAGCTGAGCCGGACCCCGGCGCCCGAGGTGGTCACGCGCACCCCGTGGGACCGGTGGGGCCGGTACTGCGACCCGGCCGACGAACCCCTTTTGGTCGGTGACCGGCTCGCGCACTCCGACCCGGCCAGCACCAACTTCATGACGGAGTCCTCCGGCCGGGTCCACCTGATCGACTGGGCGTGGGCGATGCGGGGCCCGGCGTGGCTGGACACCGCGCTGTGGGGGTTCCGGCTGGTCATGGACGGACGGCAGAGCGTGGAGCAGGCCGCCGGGTGGGCGGCGAAGGTGCCGGCGTTCGCGGCGGCGCCACGGCGGGCGGTCGCGGTCCTGACCGAGGCGGAGGCCCGGTCGTGGGAGGACTGGCAGGCGAGCGGGACGACCGAGTTGGAGCGAACGGTCGCGGCCGCGCGGGCCTGGGCGGCGTTCTGGGCGGCTCCGCCTGTGTGACGGCCGGGCCGCGAAGTGGACTTTCGTCAGGACGGACGGGGCGCGGTGGCCGGGGGCGGGTCGCTGCGGCGGAGGGCGCCGGGGCGTAGAGGGACGCCGAGGACGCCGAGGACGAGCCGTCGGTGGGCATCGTGGAGGGTGCGGATCTCGGCGGGGTTGAGGCCGGGCGGGGGAGGCGCCTGTCCGGCGTGGGGTCCGCCGGGCTTGGTGGCGATCCACAGGTGTCCGGGGTCGGAGCCTTCGAGGGCGGCGGTGATGCCGGCGCGCTGCCGTAGCCAGCGGCGGACGATGTTTTGGGTGGCTGTGTCGAGTTCGACGGGCCCGTCTTCGAGCAGGAGTCGCGGTGGCCGGTGGTCGAGTTGGAGGTCTGCCAGGCGCAGCCGGGCGAGGTCGCGTACGGGGCGGCCGGTGGCCGCGACGAGGGCGGCCAGCGCCGCGGTGCGGACGGCCGTGGCGGCGTTGTAGCCGGTGGGCCGCTTGACGGCGAGGGTGTGAAGGATCTTCTGTGTTTCGTCGGGGTCGAGGTACTCGCCGGAGGTGTTCGGGGGCACCTCCAGGCGCCAGGGGGTGCCGAGGAACTCGGCGAAGACGTTGTAGGTGATGATCCGCGAGCGTTCGGTGGCGTCGGCGGAGGGGGTGTCGGGGCCGCGGAGGGTGTTGCGCTGGCGGGTGCGGCCGGCGGCGGCGTCTTCGAGCCAGGCGTCGGCGCGGGGGAGTTCCATGAGCTCGGCGGCGGTGAGGCCGGCCGGTGTGCCCTCGGTGTTGAGCGCGTGCTCCAGGTACTCCGTGAGGTACCCGCCGCGCAGGCGCCGGGTACCGATGGCGAACCGGCGCTCGTCCAGGTGGTCGAGGAATGCCTTGATGGCGTCGAGGGCGGTGGTCACGCCCGTCAGGGTACGCACTGCCCGGCGGAGGCCGGGGGCCTGTTCCGGTTGCCGCGCGGAGCGCGTCCGTGTGGGGTGTCCACGGTCCGCGGACTGCGGCCGTGGGGTTGGGGGGTGTGAAGGGATGCAGCGCGGTTGAGCGGTACGGGGCCCTGCGCCCGCCCCGGGGGCGGGTCAGCCGTGGGCCGGAGGGAGGTCCCCGGGCCCCGTGCCGGTCGGCCGCCCCGCTTTGCGCGCCGCAGGCGCGCTCTCTCCAGGGGATGGTTACAGCGGAAAGCAGCCCGGAGGCCCGCCTCCCGTTCGGCCGCCGCTGGTCGTGTGGTCCGTGTCGGATCGGCTTGGTACGTCTCGGTCCGATACGGTTCGACACGAACCCAGGGCGGCCCGCAGGGGGCCACGAGCCCGCTTCTCGCCCGAGGTGCTTTCCGCTGTAACCAACGATCCGGCTCCTGCTGTCGGGGGTGTGGGGCGGCCGCCGTGTGACTGGCCGGCGGGCGCCTCCCCTCTATAGACGGAGTGGGCCCTCCAGGTGTTACACCCTGCGGGAATCCCGTTTCAGCGACAGGGCATCCGGCCCCTGATTCACCACTGCCGGGCCGTGGCATACGGAAGCGCCGTCGGAGCCCGGGGGCCCCGACGGCGCCGGGAGGTTCCCCGCAGTCGCAGGGTCGATGCTTCGGCGGCCATTCCGCCTGCACGCTCCGTCCGTACACCCCCGCAGCGGCGGGGACAGGACCGGAATCGAACTGGGGGCCACAGGGCCATCCCCGCAACCGCGGGGACCAAGAGCCGCGCTCCAGACACGTCTGGCAGGCGGACCATACCCGCGTGCGCGGGGAGCAACAGCCCTCATCCAGCAAGAAAACGATGTGGACAGGACCATCCCCGAAGACCGACAGGGAGCAGCAATCCGGCACCCACCCTATCGGGCCGCCCCCGTCACCGGCTACCGGTTCGCTGCCGCGCGGGCCCGTTGACGGACGTGCTCCAGGTCGGCCACGGGGACCATGCCGCGCTCGGGAAGTCCGGCCTCCCGCCACAGGCGCGCGGCGAGCCCGGCGTCGCCGCCGGCGTCCGCGGTGACGATCTCCCTCGCGACGGAGAACGCCAGCGCGCCTTCGCCGAGATCCACGAGTCGGGCGACCATCCGCACATTGTTGAACCCACCGCGGTGCTGTCGGCTGGCGGCCGTCGGCTCGTTGTACCGGTAGACCAGCACCCAGCGGCCCACGAGTTCCTCGGCCCGCGCGATCATCGCCGCCCCGCGGCCGGTGTCCTGCTGCTCGGTGCGGATCGTCTCGATGCCGCCGCCGGGCGGGCGCAGGGTGAGCAGGCCGCGGCGGCTGGTGGGCTCGATCTCGATGCTCTCCAGGTAGGCCGAGAAGGAGTGGGTCCCGTCCAGGGTCTTCATGGCCTGGTCGACCTCGCGCGCGGTGAAGGCCAGCTCGACGGCGAGGTCGCGGACGCGGGCCTGCCAAGCGGCCTCCTGCCCTTCGGGGCAGGGGCCGGCGGCGTGCGCCGCGGCGGCCACGAGGTGGGTGTAGTCGCTCACCGCCCCATCATCCCCGGTCGCCGTCGCACACCACCCAGGTGGCCCCGGACATCCCGGCAGAAGACCGCGACCTGGCGCCGGTGGACGCCACCGTGTTGCACGCGAAGCCGCGGATCGGTGACAGACTTCTGCGTCATGACGATGACGACCGGCCAGATCCCCCAGGACCGCGACGACGAGCCGAGCGCCGGCACCGAGGTGGAGGAGGAGCCGATCTACTGCTCCCAGACCACCCGGTGCCGGCGCTGCTATGGAAAGCCCAGCTCCTACACCTGCATGGGCTGCTTCTGCTTCTGCCTGTCGCACTGAGTCCGGGCGTCAGGCGATGAGGCCGCGGCGGCGGACGTGCGGCTCGTAGAGGGCCAGGAGGATGCCCTCGGCGCGGTCGGGGCTCTTCATGCCGCGGGCCTTCATCTGCTTCTTGGACTCCACCACGGCGTAGCCGCCTGCGTTCTGGCCGAGGTTGGGGGTGGTGAGTTGGATTCCGGCGGCCCGGTCGACGCGCAGGCGTAGGCGGCCGGTGCCGGTGGCGGGGTCCGGCTGGAGGAGGGCCCGGCCGGCGATCCACATCTCGTCCCGCTTGCGGTAGGGGCGCATCACGGCGCCGGGGTCGTCCCGTTCGGGTGACTCGGAGACCATGACGCCGATGACCTCGGAGTGGTGGCGGCCGTTGTCGCCCCAGACGGTGAGCATGCTGACCGCGCCGTGGCCGAGCCCGTTCTTGTCCACTTTGACGTGGACCTTGGCGGTGGAGCCGAGGGCCTGTGCCAGGCGCTCGGCGGCGTGGATTTCCTCCAGGACCTTCTTGGCGACGGTGACCTGGTTGTCGTTGGCGGCGCCGCTGGAGTGGTGGCGGTGTTCGACGGCATCGCCGACCACGCGGTAGATCGTGAATTCGTCGCCGCCGTCCGCGGCGACGTCCACGCCGAGGCGGACCCAGGAGCCGCGGCGGACGGTGTGGGTGGCGGTCTCGCCTTCGAGCCCGAGGTCGCACAGGCGTATCCAGCCGGGCCCGGTGGGGTCGGTGTTCTTCTGGGCGTCCTCGACCCAGGTGATGGGAATGGTCTTGCCGCCGCCGCCCTTGGGGAAGCGGGCGTAGACCTTGGACTGGACGTAGGGGTGGTCCTCGCCGTACTCGCGGATCGTGCGGTCGACCCAGTCCATGTCCGGGAGGTGGATCGCGAGGGAGTGGCGGGGGACGCCCGCGGGGCAGTCGTTGCAGTAGGGGACGTACTCGCCGCTGATCGCGGGGGAGTCGAAGGTGGCGATGGGCACGGTGACGGTGCCGGGTTTCTCGGGGTTGTCGCCTTCCTCGCACAGGGTCTCGAACCAGCTTCGTGGGTCGTCGGACGGGGGGTTGCCGATGGCGAGCATTCTCGCGTCGCCGGTCAGGAGGTTGTTGGTGCCGGCGCCGATGGCGCGGGCGATGCCTCCGGCCTCGTCCACGATGATCAAGAGCTTGGGGGTTCCGTGGATGCCCTGCATGGCGGCCTCGTCGCCTTCGGGGGCGGTGAATCCGTAGGCGACGGTCACGTCGTTGCCGTAGGCGTCGGGCACCTTCCACTGGGTGGTGTCGCACCGTCCGGGCAGGCCTGCGCGGGCGACGGTCTTGCGGATGTGTGGCCAGAGCTGGTTGCGGACCTGCCGGAAGCGGGTCGCGGTGGTGACGATGACCATGGTGCCGGGGGGGTTGACGGCCCCGGCCCAGGCGACGACGCGTCCGGCTATCCAGGTCTTCCCGACGCCGAATCCCGCAGGGCACGCCACCCGCTTGTTGAAGGGGATGGCGTCCACGATCTCGCGCTGCTTCGACCATATGGATTCTCCCAAGCAGTCCTCGATGAAGCCGCTGGGGGTGTCGTGCCACAGGCCGTAGAGGGATCCGGTCTCCCGCTCGACCTCGGTGAGGACGTGGGTCAGCTCGGCCGGGGAGAGGGTCTTGATGGCGGCCCGGCGTGCGGGGACCGGGGCACGCAGCAACAGGTCGGCGGTGCTGGCGGCGTCGGAGGAACGCACGCCCTGCCGCTGTTCCTTGGAGGCGTGGGCGGCTGTTACGACGGGGGTGAAGGGGGTCGGGGTGTCCATGGGGCGCAGCGTGCGAAGCAGGCGCCTTTAAGGTCCCGGGCGGTTTCGTCGGTTCAGCAGTAGCCGCAGAGGTAGGCGCCGGCCTTGCACTCCTCGGTGAGGTGGAAGTCACCGCGGCATCCGCAGTCGCAGCCGCCGAGGAGGCCTTTGGCGAAGAGGCGTTTGATCTTGGCGCGGAAGAGACGTTCGGGTATGGGGCCCATGACCGTCTCCAGGGCGTCGTGGACGTCCCAGGACATGCGCCAGCGGGCGTCACCCGGCTGTAGGGGCCAGGGCGGGGCGGTGTGGCGTACGGCGTCGCACAGGATCTCGTCGGGTATGTCCTTGCACTGCATCCGGCGGCCGTGGACGTGCCGGATCGTGGGGCGTTCGAGGGTGGTGTTCATGGGCGTCCTGGGATGTCGGTCGGCCCCCGCCGGCTCGGGCCCGCGCCGGAAGCGGGCCGAGCCCGCGGGGGCCGGTAGGGGGCGGGGCGGCCTCGACGGGGCCGCCCCGCAGGGGGTGAAGGCCCGGTGCCACATCCGAACTCACCTCGCGGTGCGGCCTTCGCCCCTATAGACGGAGTGGGGCCGCGGTTTGTTACACGACGCCGGGAAGAAATCTCAGGACGTGGTGATCTTGGCCCTGCGGGGTCTCAGGCGAGGGCTCGGCGGATGATCGCGTTGTCCCGGTCGATGGCCACGGCAAGCCGTTCGATGCTCCAGTTGTGCGGTGCCGCGGCGAGCTGTCGGACGATGCTGTCGCGGATCTCGATGGCCGCGGATTGACGGGCCCGCGCCGCTTCGCAGGCTCGGGCCGCGGCGGGGAGTTCCGACGCGGCGTCCTTGAGGAACGGCACCCCGGCGGCGCGGGCCGCATCGGGCTGCTTGGCTCGGACGGGGACGTTGGCGTCGCGGGGCAGGCCGAGGGCCTTCTGCTGGACTCGGGTGACGCCGGGCCGACTGATGCCCGCGGACTCGTAGATGCCGCGGGCCGTGGTGTAGAAGGCGAGGCTCAGGAGGGCTTCGTCGCGCTCGGGGAGGAGTGCGGCAAGTTCTTCCTCCGCCTGGTCTGCGACCGCGGCCGCCTGGCGGAGCTTCTCTTCGAGAGGGACGTCGAGCCGGTCGAAGTACTCCCGGACCGCGTCGGCGGCGTCCTGGCGCACGCGGTCGAAGTCGGGGCGTTCCACGGGGCCGACCTTCACGCGGCCGCCCGCGGTGCGCACGGCTTCGTGTGCTGCGTCGACGTGGTGGAGGGCGGCGTCGCGGCGGGCTTCGGCGGCCTCGTAGCGGACGGCGACGTCGACCGCTTGGTCCATGAGGTCATCGGGGTTGGGCAGGCCGGCTTTCTCGGCCACCGTGGTCCGGAGCATGGGGAGGGGGTACGGCGGCGGGTTGTCGACGTCTTCAAGGGTGCCCAGGGCTGCGGCGGTGATCCTGCGGAGTTGGAGGTTCGTGATCCCGAATCGGGCAGGGATGCCGCGTTCGTATCGGTAGAGCGCTGCCGCGGCCAGGAGCCGGTCGCGTTCGGGCCTGAGCGCGGCCATCTCCATGTTGGCCTGGCTGCGCAGTTCCTCGGCGTTCACGCGACGCTGGAAGGGGTCGTCGACCCCTTGAAGCTCGCGTTCGACCTCGGCGGTGGCGTCGGCTCTGATCTTGTCGAAGTCAGTGCTGCTCATCGGATTCCCGTTCCCGGGCGCGCGCCCTGGGGCGCTGGTGGCAGGGGCCTCCCCTAACCGTGCTTCCTTCTATCGAAACTGTACACCGCGTCCGGATCGGAGTGTTCCCGGCCGGTGCGCGAGGCCTCGCGGGCGACCAGGAGGAGGAGCTCGTCACCGCCGGGCCCGAAGGCCGGATCGGTGTCGAACCGGACCCGCGGGGGGATGGTGCGGGGCGTCGGCGGGCCGGTGTGGGTCATCCGCTGCGCCTCTTTCGGCCCCGCCCGTCGTAGGGGCGCAGGATGCGGCCGTACAGGTCTCGCTCGCGGCGGTACGTCCGGTACTCGGCGCGGGTGAACATCCGCACCACGTAGAAGGTGTGGGAGGCCATGGTGAGGGAGGCCCCGGCGCGGCGGCCGACGCCGACGGTCATCCATCCGGTGCTGACCGGGATGGTGCGTTCGGAGTTGTGCCAGCCGCCGATGCTGAAACGGCCGTAGTCGCGGTACCAGTGTCGGTCCGTCGTGGTGCGGGACTCCTCGCGGGTCTGGCACAGCAGGCCGACGGTGAGGCGGGCCAGGGACAGGGTGGCGCCGATGGTGCGGGCGCGGCCCGCGTCGTGGGTGCGGACGGGTCCGATGGCGAGCCGGGATCCGCCGCGCCAGGCCATCAGGTGCCAGCGGTGGGTGAGGGGGATGGTGCGCACCTTCATCGGGCGCCTCCGGCCCCGGCGTGGCGGCGGGGGGTGGGCGGGGTCCGGAGGATTCGGGTGCGGGTGCCGTCGGCCCGGAGGCCGTACTCGGCTCCGTCGGGGTAGAGGACGTTCACCTCGTCGGGGCGCAGGGGCCGGCGGACCTTCCAGCCGGAGCCGTAGGACTGGCGGGGGTGGTCCTCGAACCAGGAGTTGCAGCGGGTGCAGGCCAGGAGCAGGTTGTGCGGCTGGTTGATCCACTCCTCTCGGGAGGAGCCCATGCCGCGGTTGACGCGGTGGTGGATGGTGAGGTCGCCGGGGCTGTCGCAGCGGACGCATCGTCCGCCGTCGCGCTGGTGGACCAGGGCCCGGACGGCGTCGGTGGGGCCTGTGCGGCGTCGGGAGGGCACGGTGGGGGTTCTCCGTCCTGCTCCCGGCGCCGGGCCGGAGGGCGGCCGCGGAGGGCGGCGGGAGCGAGGACGGGACCATGCACGGCGCGGCCGTCTACCGTCCCAGGCCGGGCCGTCACCCGGTGACGGCTTCTCGTTCCTGCCGGTCGCGGGCCGCGGTGAGGGCGTCCAGGATCTCTCCGGCCCAGTCGACGGGCAGGTAGCCGACATCGAGGGAGCCGGGCTTGGCCCCCGCGCCGACCTCGACCGTGAACTCGGTGTGCGGTTCCTCGCTGTCCCAGCAGTAGGTGCCGGGTGCGGCACCTACGAGGGGGCCGTCGCCCCAGGCGGCGCCGAACACGGCATCGATGCCTTCGGTGAGAACGGCGTTCGGCACGGCGTCGAAAGCGATGGAGACCCGGCCGTCGTCGTCAACGCAGACCCTGCCCCGAGCGAGGGTGTCCGGGCTGTCGATGGTGAGGGTCGTGGGGCAGCAGACACCAAGCCTGTCGGACCGGGCCAGTCCCGGCAGGGCCAGGCACAGGGCCCGGACAGCGTGGTCGCGAGCCTTGTCCCGTGCTTCCTGCCACTTCCCGAGGGCCTTGGTCACGGTGGGCTCCATGGGTTCTCTCCTTGTCGCGGGCGCCGGAAGGCCGGTCAGAAGTCCGGGACCGTCCGGTACGAGGTGGGTGTCGACCGGTGAGGGTGCGCAGCAAAGTGGCTAGCGTCCCGGCGAGGCCACGTTCGTGGCCGAGGACACCCCGGGCTCGATGAAGCCCGCGGCTGCCCCGAGAGCGGCTGACCACGGGCATGTTCATCTGGTTGCTTCATCTGGTTGCCTTCTTTTTGTTTCCGTGCGCCACAGCGCATGGGGCCCGTGCGCTGTGGCGCACACCCCCTGTGCGCTCTGGCGCATGGGGGTTTTCTCCAAAGGCGCGAGAACCCCCATGCGCCAGAGCGCACAGGGGTTTTCCGAGGGCCGTGAAAGCCTTGTGCGCCCGAGCGTCCAGGGGGTTCAGTACGCGGGTCAGGCCCGCAGCGCCCGGAACGCGAACCGGTTGGTGAGCACGCGCCCCAGCAGTGGCAGCCACGCCGCCGACCGCGGGCGCTCAGGAACGCCCGATGCCGTCCGCGGAGGGAGCGCGCGTACGGGTTCCCCCTCCGGTCGGGCCGCCTCGGGCTCGTCCGGTCCGCCCACGCCTTCCTCGACCACGGCCGGCGCCGCGTCCTTGCGGGCGGCCACTGCACGTTCGGCCGCCGTGATCTGCCGCCGCAGGATGACGCACCGCCGCTCGTGCGCCCCGACCGGCCGCTCACGCTCCGCCTCGATCTGGGCGCCCAGTTCCATCCAGCGGATCAAGGTCCGGTGCGAGATCCCTGCCTGCGCGGCGGCCGCCATCTGGCTCGCCCCGCCCTCGACCGCCCGGACGAGGAGCTCCAGCCGCGCCGGGGTCAGGGCCGTCCGGCGGGACTGGTTCGGCCAACTGCTGTCGGTGAAGGTGTCGCTGGCGTTGACGTACAGGTGGTGGCACAGCCGCTCGTACTCGGTGGTGAAGCCTCCTGCCGCGTGCACCTCCCGGCCCCGGGCGATCCACCGGTAGACCGTGCGAACCTCCACCCCGGCCGCCGCGGCCGCGCCCGACAGATCCTCGTTCCCACACGCGGCGGCCACGGCCTCCAGGACATCGGCGGTCAGGGACGGCGGGGCCCCGATCGTCTTCTGGACCCTGCGGGCGGCCGCTTCCGCCTCGGCCGCGGCCCGAAGCCGACGGCCGGCGGCATCAAGGGCTTCGACCAGGAGCAGCGTCCGGTGTTCCAACGACAGGCCGTCCCAGTCCACCGCGTTCCGGCCCATGGTGTGGCCGTCGGGGACCGTCCCCTGGGCGCGGGCCTTGCGGCCCTTGCCGATCCACTGCTGCAGGGTCCGCAGCGAGACGCCTATGTGCGCGGCCATGTCCGCGCGGGTCTCGCCGGACTCAGCGGCGTGCACGAGCTGGTCGAAGGTCTGGCGGCTCAGGAGAGTAGGACGGCCGGGCTTGGGCGAAGTGCTGTTCGTCATGGCGCGGAACGTAGGCAACCCGTGCGGCTTGTGTCCTGGGGTGGCGAACCCCGGCCCCGTTCCGCCGTCGGTCGGCCGGGGACGGTACCGGCGGAAGCCGTCCATGGTGCTGCCTCCGGGCGCACCAGGCGCCCCCCGGCCGCGCGGGAGGACACCGTGCCCGACCCGACTTCCGGTCGCTCGGACCGGATACGACTGCACGTCGTGCCGGTCCGGCAGAAGGACGCGAAGGCGTTCGTGGCCGCCTGGCACCGGCACCACCGTCCACCGGTCGGTGCCGTCTTCTGCCTGGGCGCGGCCGACGACGAAGGGGTGTTGCGGGCCGTCGCGATGGTGGGACGGCCCGTCGCCCGCTCGTACGACAACGGGCAGACCTTGGAGGTCACCCGCACCGCCGCGGACGGTACCGCGAACGCGAACAGCCTCCTGTACGGGGCGGCGTGGCGGGCGGCACGGGCCCTCGGCTACACCCGGTTGATCACTTACACCCAGGACGGGGAGAGCGGGGCGAGCCTGCGCGGGGCCGGATGGCGGGTCCTCGCGCAACGGGCACCCCGCCCGGGATGGAACTGCCCCAGCAGGCCCCGCACCTCCCACGGCGCCGATCACGTCGCGCGGACGCTGTGGGAGGCCCCGTAGCCACCCCGAGGGGCGGTCAGAGGTCTTCGAAGGCGGTCGTCACCCGGGTCGTCTCCCGTGCAAGGCGATAGGCCACCGCAGGCGCGGCGTGCGCCCGGTACCACTCCAATCGTGCGACCGCTTCGTCCCGGTCACGGTGCGGGCCCGAAGCCGGCCGCCACCGGCCGCCGAACCCCATCTGGACCGACCAGACGATCCGGCGGTCCACTTCCGTCTCCCCGCAGGCGTCATCGCACACCACGTCAGCCTACGAGCCGCCCCTGGCGGCCTCCCTGGGCCTCCCGGGCCCCGGAGGCCACACCAGCCCCGACATCACGAAAGGAGACCCGCCTCACGCCCGCAGTGTGCCGCGGGCGCACCACCGACGGCCCGCGCGGAACAGGGTGAGGACACCCCCCGCGCGGGCCTTCCTCGTACCGTCGAATCAGGAGAAGAAGACATGTTCGCGACCGTGTTCATCCTGCTGTACGTCGCCCACCTGGTGGTCGACTACGCACTGCAGACCGATCGGCAAGCCGAGCTGAAGTCCCAGGCGTCCGCGGCCGGGTGGTGCGCCAACCTCACCCACGCGGTCAGTCACGTCGCCGTGTCCGCGGCCGCCCTGGGCGCGGGGGCCGTGTTCCTCGACCTACCGCTGGCCCCTGGTACCACGGCCGGGGTCCTGGCCTGGGTGGGACTGTCCCATGGCTTCATCGACCGGCGTTGGCCGGTCCTGTGGTGGATGAAGCGCACCGGAAGCGCGGCGTTCGCAGAGCGCGGCGGGGCCGCGTTCGTGGACCAGACCGCGCACATCACGGCGCTGCTGCTGGCCGCCCTGGCGGCCGCTGCGTGAGCAGCGCATCCCGCAGCGCCCGGTAGTCGGCGATGCGGGCGGCCACGTCGGCGCTGGTGAACCCGTCGGCGGCTTCGAGGGCCGCTTCGGGCAGGGGATCATCCGGGGCGTAGCCAGGGGCCGGGCGGCCGGAGCCCTTGATGTGCTCGCAGAGCGCGTCAAGGTGCTCCAGGGCCGTCGCGTCCCTGGCCTGCGTCGGGGTGAGGGTCCGCCACCACGCGAAGCGATCACCGGCTGCTTCGGGGCGCGGAGGGAGAGAGCGGCGAAGTGCGTCGGCACGGTCGGCGAGCGCGTTCCACACAGGCACGCGAAGCGCGGCTGCAAGGCCGGCTGCCGTACCGGCCGCGGGGACCGTCATCGCGGTGTCCTGGGCCATGGGCCCACTGTTGCAGGCTGCTCTGACAACGCAGAACCGCCCCGGTCCGGCCTGTGGGCCGTCCGGGGCGGGAAGCCCTCGATCAGGTGAGAGGTCACCGGACCTTGACCAGGGGAGCGGCGGGCCGGGGCGCGGGCGGGGCAGGCGCCTTCGGCGGCGTGAGGTTCTTCGGCGGCGCCGGGGCCGCAGGGCCCTTCGGGGGCACCGCTATGCCCCCCGGCTGTCCCGCGTGGACCGACCCTTGTGCGGCCCCGTTGTCGGGTCCGTGCACGGAGGCGTGGCCGTGGAGCACGCACGGACGGGGACCGCCGGCCACGATGTCCTGCTGTCCGCTGTGAACGGCCCGGCAGTCGGGACGCTCGTCGTCACTGACCAGGCCGGCCACGAGGACGCCGACACCGACTACCACCAGGGCGACGAGAAGGGAGGCCAGCACGGCCAGAGCGGCGGCCAGTGCGGTGATGCGTCGACCGGTCGGGAGGGAGAACTGCACGGGGAAGGGGCCTTTCGGGAACGGGCGGGAGAGGGGCGGGCGGCCGGGCTACAGCAGCGGCTGCGCGTCGGGGTCCTCGCTGTAGTGAGTGGCGCCGGGGAACAGGCCCCACTTGTCGGGGACGAGGATCTGCCACACCTCCACGTCGGGCCCGGCGAGGACCCGAGCCTCCGCACACCTGGTGGTGTCGGTGACGCGCCGAAGCCGGACCGTGTAACCGCCTTGCAGCACCGCGTCCAGCTCCAGGCCCTCGGCCGGGTGAAGCCCGTCGTCCACGAGCTGTTCCTCGGCGCCGTCGATGACGGTCACCGACAGACGGCCGGGCAGGCCCGTGACGGCGAGCTCGTAGGCGTGGCCGGGCCGGGCGGCCAGGCCGGAGGAGTACGCCACGGGCGGGGTCCGGCCATCGGGGTCGGACAGGAAGTGAACGGTGCGGGGCGCCCTGATGCGGGTCAGGGACGGGCTTCTCCAGGCCATGCGGCGTACCTCCGGTGCAGGTGTGGCGCCGTATAGACGGAGTGGGGCGCGGATCCGTTACACCTCTCCTCCCGGGGCAGGGTGAGGGATCGTCCTGCCCCGGGAGAGAACGGGGTCAGACCGTCGACCACTTGGCGGTCACGGTGAATTCCCCGGTGGCGAGCGTGACGATGAGGTGGGCGCCTTCGGTGGGCGGGTCGGAGCGGGAGTAGTCAGCGAGCAAGCCCTCGTACCGGTCGGCCTTGGCCTGCCACTCGGCGTTTTCGTCGTTCGGCCACTCGTAGTCCTTCACCGTGCCGTCGGCCCGGTGAAGCCCGAGGTCGTCCGCTGCCCAGAACACGCCTTCGTCGGTGGTCCGGGTCACGAACTCCACTCCGACGACGGCCGGCTCCTCGGCTGCGGCCGCCGCCTCGATGGCGGGCCCGCACAGCCATCGCAGGAGGTCGAGGAGTTCCGCCGTCAGGAGCCGGTCACCGGCCGCCAGGAAGGTGTTGGCGACGGCGTACAGGTCGTCCCTGGACCAGTGCCCGACCTGGGGGAGCAGGGACTCCCTGTCGGTGAAGGCGGCGGCGTCCAGCCGGGGCGCAGGAAGGGGGGTGGTGTCGGCGGTCGCGGTGCGGGTCACGCCGACTTCGATGGTTTCGCCGGGGATGTTCACGGGGTTCCTTTCGGGGAGGGACGCGGGCCGCCGGAGTACGCGGCCCGCGCGGGGATCAGTGGGTTTCGGGCTGGTGGCCTTCGACGGCGTCCACGAGCACGAGGCCGAAGGGCCGGGCGAACTCCTCGTACGTGCGCTGTACGGCGGCGCTGTGCCGGTCCACGTCGAACGCGCACCCGACGTCGGCGCCGTCGCGCTCTGCGGCGTCCTCGAAGAGTTCGTCTACGGCGGTCTGGTCGCCGTCTGCGACCTGGTGGGAGCCGATGACGGTGAGTGTTTCGCCGTCGTCGGTCCAGATGAGCAAGGTGGCCATCGGGGATTCCCTTGGGGATGGGCCGCCCGGCACGCGGCCGGGCGGCCGGGTGGTCAGAGGGCGGGGATACGGACGATGAGGCGGTCGCCGGTCTGCGGCTGGTCGAGATCACCGATCTCGACCAGGGCGTCAGCAACGCACGAGCGGTCGAAGGCGTGCGGGACCTCCAGGCCCTGCGGGGAGTCGGTGAAGTAGGCGGTCGCACCCCCTGTGGCCCACGCGGGGCCGTCGTCGTACTCGGTGGTGATGCGGAAGCCGACTGCGGCCGGGCGACGCATGTGCGGCCGGTCGTCGAACCACTCCTTCAGGCCCCCACGGAGGTCTTCCAGTAGGGGCCCGTAGCGGTAGCGGGGCGGGGTGGTGTCGTTGGTCCACAGCCGCTCGGCGGCGCACTCGTGGCACGCGTCCGCGTCGTAGGCGTTCGTGGCGTCACAGGGGCACCGCCACATCAGGCCGGAGTGGAGAGCGCGTTCCCGGAGCACGGAGTCCTCGTGCTGGGACGCACCGTTCAGCAGGCCACGGAGGACGGTGGCGATGTCGGTGGAGGCGACGGACATGGAACTTCCTTCCGGGAGCCGCCCGGCGGCGGGGCCGGGCGGCGGGGGGTGTCAGCCCAGGAGGGCGAGCGGTGGCACGGGCGGGAGGACCGGTGCGTCACCGGGCGCGGCCGGGGTATCGGCCTGTTCCCGGCGCAGGTCGTTGAAGAAGTCGTGGGCGGGCAGGCCCCGGTGGGAGTGCGCGCCGACGTAGGCCACGCTCGGCGTGGTCCCGTCGTCGTGGGGGCCCAGCTCGGCGTACCACTGGCGGAACGACGGCAGGCGCAGCAGCGTGCGGCCCGCGTCGCGCAGGTCGGAGCCGTTGACGACCCAGTGGTACGACTTCTCGCCGTCGTGCCCGGCGAACGTGAGGGTGAACGCGGTACCGGGCAGCGGCGGGCCGACCAGTCCGCGCAGGTGGGCAACGAGGTCTTCCAGGAACAGGTCGGTGTCGATGGAGTTGTCCGTCCGGTGCTCGTCGTACCGGGTGATCCAGGGGTGTATCTGACCGATGTAGTCGGTGCTCATGGGTGGGGCCTTCCGGAGGGCGCCCCGGGCCGGTCGCGGGCCCGGGGCGCGGCGGCGGATGCGAGTCAGGACAGGCGGTCCGAGAGCCGCCCGGCGGTTCGGGCGTAGCGGGTGAGCGGGCAGGCCCGGGAACCATGGCGCCACATGTCGCGGAGGGCCTGTCGGGCCTCCAGCTCTGCGGCGCGCGCTTCGGTGACGGCACTCGGGAGGGCGTCCAGGAGGCTGCGCATGGCGGCGGCGCGCAGCTCGGCGAGCCGGTCCAGCACGGCCTGTGCCACCCGGGTGTCGAGTTGTCCGTGCCCGCTTCCGGTGCGTTCGGTGAACCGGTCGTAGGCGAGGGACATCAGGCGGTAGCTGGGGTAGCCGGCGCTGTTGGTGAGGGTGGCCATCATGTCGGGGTTGGCGCCCATGAGATCGCGGGCGATCTCCTCGATGACCGGGTGTCCGGTCAGGTCGTTGACGGCCTGGTCGCGGGTGGCAGTGGCGGGCATGGCGAATCCGTTCGGGGCGCGACAGGGCTGGGCCTGCCGTCGGGCGGAGGCAGGGAAGGATGGGGGGCGGGAGCGCGTACCGTCGCGCGCTCCCGCCGTGGTCGGGCGGTCAGTCCCGGCCGCTCACGATGGCGTCCGCCTCCTCCAGGGTCAGCGTCACCGCCGGGGCCGGGTAGGCGGCAAAGGCCGCCTGGAGGGTCGCGAAGGCCGCCTGTTCCTGTTCCGGCGTCGGCTGGAACTGGGCCCGGACGGATTCGATCAGCTCGGCGTCTTCGGCGATGAAGGCGAACCACGCGGCGTGCGGGCCCTCGGCCTCCCAGCGGGCGCGGGCCCGTTCCAGGGCGTCCCCGGCACTCACGGCGTCGGGGATGTCGTAGTGGGACAGACCCCGTTCGGCGAGCTCCTGTTCCGCAACGCGCCGGTCCCGGCCGGCGAGGAACTCGGCGGTGCCCACCACGGAATGGACGGGCAGGTCGGCCCAGTGCTGGCCGGTGTGGGGGGAGTCGGTGTGCCACAGCACGTGCCAGGACGACGGCTGCTTGTCCAGGACGACCGGGGCGGCGGGCGCCGGCAGGTGCGCGGTCGCGGTGCGCGGTTCGGGCTGCGGCGGGGCCGGGGCGGTGGTGTCGGAGGTCGTCTGCGTGTTCGGATTGACGGACACGGGTGTCCCCTTTGGGATGATTTGGGCGTTGATGCTGGCGCGGCTTGCTCGTGCCGTCCAACAAGGAAAACTGTACACCACGTCCGGAGTTCAGTGAAGACCCCCATCACCCACATCACGCACATGCCCGGCCCCCGCCGCCCGCGCCCCCAACCGCGACCCCGCCATCACCCGCCACCCACACGAGCACACGGCCTCCGACGCCCCGTCATACGACCGCCCCGCCCACAAAGAGGACTGCGCCCACCCCTGCGGCCGAGAGGTCCGCACCATGTGCCGGGCCCCGGGCGCGCACAGCAACCGCAGCCCCGCGTCCACCACGGCCGCCACCCGCCACGAGTCCCACCCCGAACCCTCCAACCGCACCGCCAGGACCACACCCCCGTCACTGCGCACCTCCACCCGCCCGTCCGGCCAGACCCGAGCGGACGCCCCCGGCACGCTCCACCCCACCGCCCCGTCCGACGCCCGGGGCACCCCGCCTGCGTGCGTCCGCGTCATCCGGGCCAGCAGCCGGACCGACTCCGGCGCCATCTCCGGATCCCGGTGGTCGGCCACGGCCGGGGCGTGTGCCGTGAGGGCGGCCAGCCACGCCCCGGCGAACGGGTACGCGGCCGGCCGCAGCGTCGCCAGAGCCGCACGGTCCGCCCCGCCCCCGGCGGGCTCCCGGGCGGGCACGGCCGCCCGGACGAACTCCCGACCGTCACGCCCGAACTTCTTCAGGTGCACCGCACCGTGCTCGGTGACGTGGCCGGCGGTCCCGCCGGGAGCAAGCAGCATCAGACCGGGCATCAACAAGTCCTTCCAGGAGCGAACGGGAGCGGGGCGCAGGGGGCGGGGATCAGGCCGGGCACGGCTGTGGGTGCACCCGGGCCCGCGCACGGCGCAGGAGAGCGCTGCGCCGCCCCGGGGGGATCGGCCAGAAGTGCGTGACGAACTCGTACGGGCCCTCGTCCGGATCCGGGTACCGGTGAACCACCAGCACCCCGCCGGGGTGCAGCCGGTTCGGCTCCCGGATCTCGAACAGCACCCGCACCCGGCCCATCCGCCGCATCCACGCGTACGTCACCCCCGACTCCGCCAACGCCCACCGGGCCGGACCGATCTGCAACCGGAACCGGGAGCACGCGGTCGGGACGGCCGGATGGTCGTGCTCGCCCTGCCAGTGCCCGCACCGGGCGCAGCACGGGGAGTGCGGCGGCCGGTCGCAGGGCACGGCGCGGAACACCGGCCCGAGCCACCCGGGCACGCTGCTCGCGCTCTGCCCGTAGGTGAACACCACCGTCCCGTCGTCGGGCTCCAGGGCGGCCGTACCACCGGAGAACAGGGCAGCGGCCAGCACGGAGCGCAGCAGGGCCCCCGAGACCGGCACCGCGGCCGTGGCCCGGTCGGCGTTGCACAGCAGGTACGCAGCCCGGTGGGCATCGAGCGAGCGGGATATCGCGTACGGGGTGAGCGAGGGCGCGGCGGTCACAGCACGGCCCCCTTCTGCTCGCTCTCGCTCCGCAGGTCCGCCAGCCGCTGAAGGATGTGTTCGACGTAGGCCAGGGAGGCCGGGCGTACCGGCGTCACCCACTCGCCCGACCGCTCGTTGAAGAACTCGGCCGTCGTGGTGCCGTGCGAGCGCATCGTCACGACCGTCCCGGCGGCGGACAGCTGTCCCAGGACCTTTCTCGCGAAGTGCTCGATGTCGTCCAGCTGTCGGTGCTGGCGACGAGTCAAACGGGGCATGGCGGATCCTCTCCAGTGGAGCCGTGCCCGGCGGACCGGGCGCAGCAGGTTCGTTCGGGGCCCCGGGCCGGTGCAGCCCGGGGCGCACGGCAACGTCAGCGGGAGATCAGGTCGTCCAGCAGGGAGCGCAGCTCGGTGTAGTCCCGGCACTGGGCGGCGAGGTGCTTCACCTGGGCGTGCGGGCCCTCGTTGTTCAGGTCGCTCGCCCGCTCCGCGAAAAGTTCGTGCACGGCTTCGTCCAAGTCGTCCTCGGTGATCCCGAACGCGGTCACGAGACCTTCGATGTCCTCATCCGTGATCGGCGGCTCTCCCTGTCGCGGCGGGATCGGGACGGCCCCGGCGTCCACCTTCACCACCTCGTCCGGGGTGTAGTCCACGAACCGGGCCGTCAGCCAGAACGCACGCTCGGTGCTCTGGTAGTAGTCCGCACCGTTGCCCCGGGCGATGGCGACGGCCGTGCGCCCGTCCCCGGTCCGGGCGAACACGGGCTCTTCCTGCGACGCGCGGACCGACGCCTCCACCTGCTCCATCAGGCGCCGCTTGGCCGCCTCCAGATCGGGCCCCACGCCGGACAGCCGGCCCCACGTCACCCGCCACACCCCGCCCGGCCCGCCGGGGTGTATCTCGGCCCCGGGAAGCGGCACGTCCACCCCGGGCGCCGCAGCGTCCGGCGCAGGGGCGTTCAGTGACACCGACAGGGCCTCGGCCCTACCCTGCCGGTACAGGCCGTCCAGCGGTTCCGGATACGACGCGGAACCGTCGGCCCGCCGGAACTCGGCCGCACCCCGGGCGAACGCGGCCTGCCCGGCGGTGTGCGGCACTGCGGTCTCGTCCCACAGGTCCCACATCCACAGACCACCGACCGGGTACCTGCCGTGCGCGTCCGGCGAAAACGACTCGGATCCGGCACCCCGCCGGCCGCCGTACTCGGCCGTCCACGTGAACGTCAGCGCTCCGTCGCCGGAGAACGCGCCACTCAACCCGCACCCCGCATCCCGCACGTTCAGGTCCCGGACGATCTGCTCAGCCGTGGCGCGGGTGAACCACAGGTGCTCACCGGGCGCAGCGAGCGGGCACAGCGGCATTCCGACGTAGGGCCCGTAGGCGGTTCCTTCGACCGTGACCAGTCGGGGGTCGAGTCGGGCCGGGATGGTCGTCATCACAGGTGATTCCTTCCGCGAGGTGGTGAGGGTGGCAGGGGCCGGCAGGTACCGGCCCGGGGCCCGCCGCAGCACCGCTCCCCGAAGAGAGTCGGCGCCCCGGCGGACGGGCGAGCGGGGCGGGGCACGACGGCCTACGCGGGCAGTCGCCCCCCGGCGCGCTCCAACAGCGGGATCCAGTCGCCATCGGGGTCCGGCTGGTGCCCGACGTGCGCACTGCCGTCGCCGTAGAGGTCCACGGAGACGATCTGCGGGCCGCGGTCGTCGGACCGTTCGAGCCCGATCGTGACGGCGCCATCGGCGGGGGCGGGGACCCGCAGCAGGACGTTGCCTCTGTCGTCCGTGAAAACGAACTCGGCGGGAACCGGCGGGATGTTCTCGGGCATGGCAGCGAAACCCTTCGGGGCACGGAACGGGGGGAGAGGTCAGGGGGCCGGACGGGCCACGGCAGGGAACGTGCGGCCCCCGGAGGCGTACGGGGAGGAGCGAGGCGGCAAAACCCGGGGCGGCGGGGCGCAGCGCGGGTGCCGCGCCCCGCCGCCCCGGACGCCGGTGGTCAGCGGCGGGACAGCGCTCCGCCCGACGTGCGGGGGACGCGGGCCACAGGCGCGGCCGGCGGGACCTTGGGCGGCGCGGCCGGGCCGGCGGGCGCCGTTTCCTCCTGGGCATCGGGCAGGACGGGCGGGGCGTACCGGGCCAGGATGCGCCTGATCGCCGCGGCGGCGTTCGCGTCGCCGGAGTGGAGATCCCGCTCCCACCACTCCCACGGCTTGCCGCGCTTCCGCTCGAATTCCCCCAGGAATCCGAGGTCTCCCCACTCGGCTCCGCCGGGGTCGCCGGACAGGCAGGTCCAGCCGTAGCCGGACAGCGTCCCGGGGTCGATCTCCGTCACGACGATGTGGCCCCAGGGGGAGTGGAAGACGATGCACGGCGCTTCCTCGGCGGAGCGCCGGGGAGTACGGGGCACGAGACTGCGGAGGACCTCCGCACCGGGGTAGAACGCGTGGCCGCGCAGCGTGCGCTGCGACTCGAACAGCGGCATGTCGGAGAGGGGATGGAACCGGGGGATACGCATGAACGGAGGGCCCTTCGTGGGCGGGGCGCGGCGGACGTGCCGCGCCCCGGGGTCGGCTGGATGGTCGGGGCCGGACTGAACGGCGGACGGGGCGCGGAAGGGTGCCCTCCGGGCCGGGAGTCAGCGGCGGGTGTTCACAGTGACGCGCGTACCGTCGACATTGCCTTCGACGAGCGCGTACGCGTCCTCGTACGCCATGCCTGCGGACTCGATCAGGTCCGTGATGACCGTGTCGCTCGTCCAGGGGCCCAACAGGCGCCCGGGAAGGGCGGAGTACTCGCAATACCATCCGGCGCGCGGGCCCCAGAGCCGCACGTGCACGGTGACGGTGTGGCCGTCCTCTTCGGTCACCGACGGGTCCGGCGGCGGTACCTGGGCGAGCGGGTTCCGCAGCCGTGCCAGGGTGGCGGCCTCGACCACCTTGAGCGAAGCGTGGTCGTTGGTGTTCTCCTGGGCGGCCTCCACACCCGCCGTCAGGGCCGCGGCGACTTCCTCACGGGTGTAGACCTCCTCCGGTCCGTCACCGCTGTTGGTGGCGGCACTCTCGGGCAGGGGCACGTACTGCGCGATGCTCCCCAGGTAGGCGACCGGCCCTTCCGGGTGCGGCGTGGCGATTCCGGCGTGCCGGGCGAACAGGGGGCTGATCCTGTACAGCTCAAGTCCCCAGGGTCGTGCCAGGGCCATGGCCACGGTGCCGGAGCCGTCCCGGGCGAACGCGGGCGCCACCGAGATCGTCTCGGCCATGGCGACAAGCTGGGCCCCGAGGGCCGCGCGGGCTTCACGCTGCGTGCGGCCACGTCCCACGATGCCCTTGAAACCGGCTTCCCACGGCCCGCCCCTGTGGTCTGCGCGCTGCACGGTGACATCGGGCAGGGGTATCGGCGTGGTGGGGGAGGGTTCGCTCATGAACGTGCCTTTCGTTCGGGGCGTTGATGTCGGTCCGGCTTGCTCGTGCCTTCCAACAAGGAAAACTGTACACCATGTCCGGGGAGTTCGGGGGCCGTCCCGGCAGTCGGAGTGAACACACCCACGACACCACCGACCACAGCCCACCGACACCCCCCGGAACGTGCCCCACACCGAAGCAGGGGCACGCCACAAGCCACGCAGGGGGCTACAGATGCCCGACGACCCGGATCCGCTCGCACATGTCCACGATGCGCCGCCGCGCTTCCTCACGGGTCGGAGCAACCGGCGCCAACACCCGCGCCCCGCCTTCCCCGTGACGGTTGGCGAGCCACACCTTCACCTGCGCATGGGCATGCCCGCGCGGATTCCGACACGGCACCCGGACCACCTGCGCCGGATCGGCCGGCGGTACCGCGCACGCGGCACACGGGTCTCCGAGCCGCCAGAACCCAACAGCCCCCCGGAAGACGTTCGCGTCATCCACGGACACCGCCGCGAAGTACCGGCCCACCAGGCCGTTCAGCGTGCCCCCGGGGAGCGCCCGGGGGGTGTGCACGATGTGCAGGATCCGCCGCAGCGCAGGAGCGGAGCAATGGGCGCGGTCTTCGAGGCAACAGGCACAGAGCATGACGGGCCTTTCGAGGCGTTACGGCAGGAGAGGGTGGCCGGGCGACCGGTGAGGGGGAGGGGCCGGCCGCCCGGCCCGCACAGAGGGGCGCAGGGGCGCCGTGCGGGCTACGCCGTGAGGTAGGCGGCGGTGCGGGCGTACTGGCGGGCGCCGGTGTACAGGGCGGGGTCTGCCAGCCGGTAGACGAACACCCGCACCCACTTCCCGGCGGCGGTGCGCTTACGGGCCCGGAGCGGGGTGTCGCGGCCACCCGTGGCCGCACGGTAGGCCGCAGCGATGTGCCGGCCGGCCCACGAGCCGAAGCGGTCGATGTCCTCCTCCGGCATTCCCAGGTGGGTCAGGAAGTCACTGACCTTGACGCGGCCGGTGGCGATGCGGTGCGCCCGGTTCTCGGCGCGGCGGGTGCGGAGGATGGCGGCGGCGGTGCGGCGCAGACGGCGGCGGGCAGCGGCAGCGGACACGGGTATCCCCTTTGGTTCGGAGCGTTGATCGGCCGGCCGAGTTGCTCGTCCCGGCGGCCGGTGTGCTCCACACCCTACACCTCCATTCACGAAAACTGTCAACCATGTCCGCCCCTATATGGAATCCATGCACGCCAAAGCAGAATTCGAATTCGAGGGAAGGCCGTTGACCGTCAGGCCCGGATGTGGTGTACAGTTCTACTCGTTGGACGGCACGAGCGAGCCGCACCGACACCAACGCCCAACCCTCCAAGGGGACACACATGCCTGCGAACACCAGCAAGGCCCATGACGACTGCACCTTCGTGACAGTCAGGCAGGATGCGGACGGCCACATCTCCGGTCTGGAGCTCACCGACGAACTCCCCTTTGAGGAGGACGTCTGGAGGCCCGGCCCGAACGCAACGGTCTGGGCACTGCCCGACCCCGACAACTGGACCGGCGAACCCACCGACGCCGTGAAAATCCTCGACCTCGGCATCGATAGCAACTACCGCTTTGCAAAAGGCTCCGAGTGGGCCGACGGGGAGCACGCCTTCCACGCCTTCCACTCCGACCCGGCCGGCCACCGAACCTTCCTGCGCACCGTGGAAAGCCACATGATCCGCGCCGGCTACTTCGACGCTCACACCTGCACCGTCGCCGGCCGGACCTTCGGACTCGCCTTCGACGACGCCGCCGACAACAGCATCTACAAAACCCCGGCGGGTTGGGCGTTCATGATCCAGTGCAACTTCGACCTTCAACCCGACATCGAAGACGCCATCGCCCCCGTTGACGCATCCCCTCGTCGCGTCGCACTCGCCGCCCTGATCCGTCTGGCAGGCCGGGATCTCGTGGAGTACGACATGCTGACCCCGGCCTACCGCCTCGCCGTCCGGTACGGCCTGTGGCGCATCCGCCCCCGCACCTCTCGGCGCGGCCGCATCACCGTCCGCGTCCGCACCCGCTGAACCCCTGTCGGGGCGCACGACACCACTGCGCCCCGGCCGGCCCCGCCGCGCCCGACACACCACCTCATGCGACTTCCCGCCCGCGCGCACGCGTAGGACGGTCTCAAAAGTTGCACCGGTGTTCCTTTCCCCAGGTCACAGCCCTTCCCGCGTGTCGACGCCGTCGTCGTGACCTGTGGCAACACTCACTTGCCTCTGCCCCGCCCCTGGGAGTCCTTGTGTCCTTCGCCGACCCGTCCGTCCACCCCTGCGCCCCGTCCGACGCCCAGTTCCCCGCCTACGTGCTGACGACCGTTCCGGCCTCCGACGTGATGCACGGCCGTCCCAACCCCCACCCCGTGTCCCGTGCGCTGCTGCGTGCACTGCTGATCAACGCTGCGGAGTGCGGCGGCGCGATGGCGCAGGACGGCTTGACCGGAGAGATCTCCTTCACCGTCTCGGCCGGCCGGCCGATGGGGTCGGCCCGGATCGCCTTACCGATGACGAACCCCCACGAGCGGTGCGGGACGTGTGGCCAGTGGGAGAGCGAGCACGGCAACCCCAACCCCACCGCCTGTGACGACTACAGCCGGTACCCCCGGCCGGGCAGTCTCGACAACCCCCTGTGCATGACGCCCGGATGCGGAATGCCGCTCACCCACCACGGGCGCCCCTACGCGGTCTCCTGCAACGACTTCACCCCGCACCCGGCCGGCTGTGAGTGCCGGTGGTGCCTGTGCGACTGCCACACGGTCCTTGAAGCGCCCGGGGAGCGCTGCCACCCGGACTGCTCGTACGAGAACGTCGGCCGGCTGTCGGACCACTGCCGCGACCCGCACGGGTGACCCCCTGCCCGTCCCCGCGTTCCGTTCATCCCGCTTGGGGTCCGTGCCCGGTGTGCTCCGGGCACGGACCCCGGGCAGGGTCTGCGGCCGCAGAGCCCTTCCACCCCTCCACCTCCGAGGAGACAGCCATGCCCGAATCCGAACCGCCCGTACCGGAAGAGTCCGCCGAACAGTTCGTCACCCACGCCGAGCTCGCGGAGATCAGGAAGCGCCTGTGCTACCTCTCCGTTCTCGTCATGCTGCTGGCGTTGGCGGCGGTAATCGACGCGGTTCTGCCCCTTTGATCGAGCTGCCCGGGGGCGGGTTCTCCCGCTCCCGGGCAGCTTCCCCCGCCGTTCCGCCGCCTCCCGCACCGGCCCGTGCCCTTGCCCGTCACGGCCCCGTGCAGGGCGCGCCGTAACCACTTTGTGCGGGTCATCCTGCGCCCCCGTACCTCCGGCCCTTCCGGACTCTCGTCCTTCCCCTTGGAGTGCTTCGCCGTGACCACCACCGACACCGACCACCTCACCGTCGTCCGTACGGTGCGCGAGGCCATACGCATCGCACGGACCGCGATGCAGGACCCGCAGTACGACATCGGGCCCGAGGACCTTCAGGCCCTGTACGACGCCGTGAAGCCCGTTCCGGTCAAGGAGGGCTCGCACATGGAAGACAGCAAGCTGCGTGCCGACCGGATCCTGTGGGACGCCGTGCGCGACCCCCTGTTCGACGTGCTGCCCACGCTGCGGAGCGCCGTGGCCGTCGCCACCGAGGACCCGCCGAGCTGGACCCCGGTGCAGGCGATGCCCTTGACCATCGTCGTGAACGCCCTGATCCACCGTTGCTACGCCGAGCAGCCCGACCCCGAGGGCCATGAGGACGAACCGTGGGTGCGCGCCGCCGCGGCCGGTCTCGACCTGCTGTCGATCCTGATGCGGCGCACCGACCTGCGCCCGGCCGACCGTGGGATGCAGGCGGCGGCTCGAACCTTCGCCGATCTGTTGACCTACGCCGTGGCCGGCCCCGCGATCCGCGCGGCGGGGTCCGTGGCAGAGGCGTACGCGCTCCGCTACCTGGACTGGTCGATGTCCCTGCCCGTGCGGACCGGCCCCGAATCCTGGGCCCGGCGGCTTCGGCACACCATCCACCGGTTCGCGCTGATCCCGCCCAACCCGCTGTACCCCCACGGGGCGATCTCGGTCCGCCGAAACGGCGATGAGCGGCACGTGTTCGCGCTGACCGCCCGTACGCCGTGGAACCGCATCCGGTCCCTCCCGCACGCCGTGTGACGCCCCCGGGCAGGGGCCTTCCGGGCCCCTGCCGCTGCCCGCTCCTCCGGGCCCCACTTCACGACCACACCCGACCCAAGGGAGAACCATGCCCACCACCGACCCCACCACCGCTCCCGTGGACCTGCACGGGCTCATCAGGGCCGCACAGACCGCCGTACGGGCCGTCGAGGACAGCCCCTCCCCGCAGAGCCTTGCCGCCCTGGACGGCGCCCTGTGCCTGCTCCCCGTCCACCCCCTGGACGCCTACGCCGAAGTGTCCCTGCACCGGGCCATGCGGGCGGTTGCGTTGGCGGAGGACGCGGAGGAGTGGGGGCTCCTCGCGGACGCCGAACGGGAGGTTGCCGCCCTCCGAGAGACACGGGAGCACATCGGCATCGAGCACCCGGCCGTGACGACGGTCAGCTCTCTGGGCCTCACGTGCGCCGAAAGGTTGAAGGCACCGGCCGGGGACCCCGCCGAGGCGAAGCGTTGGAAGCGCTCGCCGGAACGTCGGGCCTGGGACCGCGGCAACCACTTCAGCCTTGAGGTGCTGCGGCACCTGCCCGTGTTCGAGGGCGGGCGTCACGCCGCCGACAACCCCCCGCTGGACAGGGCCATGGACGGATTCCGGACCGCCGTCCGTCGCGCCATCGCCTACCAGGCGCTGTACCTGACGCGCGAGGCCCTGACCGCCGCCGCGGCCTCCTACCGGCTCTTCGTCATCGGGATGCGTCAGCCGCTGCCGGAAGGCCGGTGGGACTGGTCCCGCCGGATCGGCACCGCGACGTACATGTTCGAAGTCGTGCCGCCGCTCGCCATCGAGGCGATGTTTCCGTACGGGTCGGTCGCGGTCGTCCGGATCGGTGAGGACGGTACGCGCGGTGACGTGCGGTACGCCCCCCTCGGTGACGACGAGAACCGCCGCACGGCCGTCACCGAAGCCCTGTTCCGCATCTGAGCCGTGCCCCGGGGCGGTCCGCCGCCCCGGGGCCGGCCCCCACCGCATCCCCGTGGCCCGCCGGGCGCCGTCCCCCACCTCTTGAGGAGAACCATGTCCACCCCCGTACCGGAACCCGACGCCGTGAGCATGCGCGGGCTCATCAGGGCCGTACAGGCCGTGCTCCGAGCGATGGAGACCCGGGAGAGCCCGGACACCCTGCGCGCCGTGCACGGGGCCCTGAGCACACTGCCCGCCCGGCACCTGGACGACCGTACGCAGACCGCGGTCCGAACTGCCCTGCGCCGACTGGAGGAGAGCGCCGACCACGCGGGGTGGGACTTCCTCGCCGGGTTCAAGACCGCACTGGACGACTTCGTCCGCCACGGTCCCGGGGACGGAGTGGCCGCGTACGACGAACCGGTCATGAAGGCCGTGATCTGGCTTGACGACACCTGCCGACACGGGTTCGGCGCGGACGACCCGGCAGCCGTCCGAGCATGGGAGGTGGCCTGGCACGCAGTAGGCGAGGCCCGGGAGACGCTTCAGCGCAGGATCCACCCCGGACAGACCGTCAGCGACACCGTCATCACCGGGCGGACGACGACGGCCGAGTACGCCTACCGCCATGCCATGGCCTACGGGGCACGGGATGCCGCGGGGGACGCCTTGACGGAGGTCGCCCGCGCCTGGGGTCTGTTCGTCGTCGGCATACGGCAGGCACCCACCCGACAGGGGTGGGAATGGTCGCGTCGCATCGGGTCCGCCACCTTCGACTTCCACGTGCTGAGCCCCGGCCCCGGCCCCGTCTGCGACCACGGGCTCTGGTCCATCGCGGTCCGCCGGACCGATGCCGACGGCACCGTCAGCCCGCCGCGCATCCTCCCGATCCGGCTCCGGGACAGGGGATGGGAAGCGGCCATGACGGCCATCTACCGGGCCTGACCGACCCCCGCCGTGCCGGGACGGTCCGCCGTCCCGGCCGCGGCCCGCTGCTCCCCGCCCACGACCGTGCCCGACACGGCCGTGCGCAGGGCGCACCGTGCCCTGAACCCTCCCCACCACCTTCACGGATGGACACCCCATGACGATCATGACCGGGTCCGTGGCCCGGAAGCTCAACAAGACCATGCGCCACTTCCCCGCGGGGAAGCCGGGCACGCTGCCGTGCACCGAGACCCTCGGCGTGCAGGTCGCCACCTTCTGGATGTTCGACGGTGAGCTGGTCGTCTCCGTGAGCCTCGACCCCGAGCGGATCCCCGCCGGGCTGCTGAACGAGGACGGGACGCTGCCGCTGCGCGTCGAGGTGGGCGGGACGGTGATCTTCAATGGCGGCCGCTGACCTCACCGTGCCGCCCCAGAGCGTGCCCGCGGGGGGCTTCTTCCCGCCGCCCGGAGTCCCCGCCCAGTTCAGCGACGGAGACCGGTACGGGTGGACGAACGCGGATCTCTGGCGACGCCACGCCGACGATTGGCACCCCGTCCCCGACGACGGCTCCGGGTGGCTGACGGACGACCAGGTAAGCCGTGCACTGCGGTACGCCCGGGAGACGTGGAACCACTCCTACTGGTTCGAGCCCGCGGCGCCGGGCGCCCGGCTGCCCGGTATGCAGATGACCCGCAGGACCGGTGTGCAGGGCCTGGACCACCACCTGCGCCGTTGCTCGGCCTGGGCGCAGTTCGTTCGCTCCGGTGACCGACTGCTGCCCGTCCGGGATCTCGTTGCCGTGCACGACGAGGACTTGGCGTACGGCCTGGCCGCCACGCTCACCCCGGACACCGTCTTCGACATCGTCTCGACCGTCATCGAGGAGCAGGAGCGGGCCCGCGTCGCCTACGACGGGGAGCGTCTGTACCTGGAGTACGTGCGGGCGGGCGAGACCCCCGAGGATCCCCCCGCCACCTGCCTGCACGTTTTCGTGCCGTGCGGGCCCTCGAAGGGGGCGTAGTCGTGTCGACCGTGAAGGAGCGCGACGCCCTCGGCGACATCCTCATGCGGGAGTTCGGCGAGTACGCCACCGCGCTGACGGATGCCGGACACGACTGGGCCCAGGTCTGGCCCATCCGCGCGTGGCCCCCGGAAAGCCGGCTGCGGGAGCTTCACAACCGGTTCCTGCTCGCCCGCGAGATGGCCACGGCCGGCGGGGCGCGGCTGTCGGACGCCGAGATCACCCGGCAGTACCGCGACCGGCTGAGCCTGCTGGAGTCCTTCCCCGACGGCCGGGTCCACCTGGAGGGGCCGTGACCCGGGCCCGGACCACCTTCTTACCCACCGATCAGGAGAGCGCCGTGACCGAAGCAACGCCCCTGCCCCTGTACGCCCCCCGCTCTGTGGCGGTTGCCGCTCGGGTGACCACGATCCTCGCCCGGACGTTCCCCGAGTACGTCTCCGGGGAGCAGGGCGGGTTCCGGGTCGAATCCCTTGACGTGCAGGAGCCGCGCCGGATGTTCGTCCGCTGGTACCGCGCGGACGGCACCACCGATCCCGAGGCGAGTGCCTACCCCGGCATGAGGGACGCCGTCCTGCGGGCCGGGTACGCGGTTGCGGAGTTGCCGCGGCCGGGCATTGGAGAGTTCTTCGTGGCCGACCGTCCGCACGACACCAGCGGTCGGCGGTACGAGACCGTCCCCAGCGACATACCCGTAGCCGGGCCCGCCTGGCTGGTCCGCGACCGGTGGACGCGCGTGCCCGTGGCGGCCGTGCCCACCGAGGAGGAAGCCGTGCGCACGGCGCACCGGTTCGAGAACGCCGCGGTGTTGGCCGACGCCCACCTGAGCGGCATCGACCGTCGCCTGGTCCCGTTCTTGGACCGGGCGGACGCCTTGCTGGGCAACGGCGTCCACTGGTGGCGGCGCGAGGTGCACTCCGGCAGGTACCAGCCGGCGGTTCGACACGACCGTCTCGATGCCTTGGTCGACGTGGCCAACGCCCTGCGGCAGGGCCGCGATGTCGTCGCGGAGCGGCGCCAGCTCACCTATCGGATTGAGGTCGGGCCGCTCGCGGACGAGGTGCACTGGATCCCGAAGTCGACCGCACCGACCATCGGGCACTTCCCCGGCGACGGGGGGCCGCTGGTCGCCACCGTGGTCGGACTGCTGCTCGCGGCCGGGCTGACGGCCGTCGAATACGGCGAGCCGATCGCCCAGGGCGGGTTCTGGCCCGAGGTGAACGGCTTCCTGGCCGGCTCCTGGACCGACGACAACGGCAGCAGCGGGGTGACCGTGACCCCGATCGGCAGGGACACCGACCTGAGCGGCGTACCGGACGTGCTCCGGGCCGCGGGCTGGTCGGTCTCCCCGTGGTGGGGGGACGACTCCTGGCAGGCCGTCGCGCCGCAGCACCTTCCGTAGCAGCCGGGGCCGCGGCACCGCAGGGGCCCGTTCCCCGCCCCTGCGGTGCCCCACCCCCGCCGGCATACCCATGGGGACGGGCCGAGCAAGCCCGCTCCCACCTCACTTCGACACCCGAGGACCCGAGATGCGCCCCACCCTGCCCGAACGCGTCACCATCGACCCGTTCTCCCTCGCCGCCCACCTCTCCCACCACGACATGCCCGGTCAGAGGTCCGGCACGGACATCCGCCGCCTGCGGGACAGCCGCGCCTGCCGCAACACCGTCACGCCGGTACCCCAGCTCGATGAGCGCCTTGCGGAGTGGCTCCGCGACCGCGCCGTCGACGAGGTGATCGCACGCGGCGGGGAGATCGAGATCCAGGGCCGATCCGGGCGGCCCGTCACGCTGGAGATCAGCGACCGCGCCGGGGGCATGGTGGTTCTTCACGCAGAGGGATGGCGGTCCTACGGCCGGTCGTCTCCCGCCCGCTGGGTGGCGCTCAGCTACCTCTGGGGCTCCGACGACGCCGGTTCCGGCCCGTGGGCCGTCCGCCTTCCCGGAACCGTCACCACGGTCGCCGAGGGCCTGGAGGCCCTCACCCCCGCGACGGTCAAGCATGCCTTGGAGATGGGGCGTCGCGTCCGCCGCCAGGGAGATGTCTACCTGGTGGAGACGAGCAGCCGCTACGACGGTGCCGGACTGTTCGACCTCCCGAGCTCCCACGAGTGGCGGCCGGGTACGCGGTACCTGGTGCACCGGCCCGAGGACGGCCGCCGGCATCGCCCGGTCCGCGCGCTGTGGCCGGTGCGGTTCGTGCTCCAGACGGCCTACGCGATGGGCCGTGGTGGGGGAATCGTGAACGCGGACTGACCGTCAGCGCCGTCTGAACGGCGCAGATGTCGGGTCGGTTTCGACGCGCAGGGTGGGGGCGGGTTTGTGTTCGGCGCAGACCCACCCCCACCCTCGGACATGGTGTACAGTTTTCCTTGTTGGACGGCACGAGCAAGCCGGACCGACACCAACGCCCCCAACGAAAGGCACAGTCGTGCCCTCTTCCCCGCACACCGGCAACGAGCCCACGACATCGGAGATCCTGCGGGCCGCCCTCCACCGACTCGAACCCGGCTGGTTCGTTGTCGCCGGGGCCACCCTGCGGTTCGCTGACCACGGCCTGCACGTGGACCGGATCGACGCGAAGGCCGGCGTCCTGGTCGCACAATGCCACCTGCCCGACGGCACCCGCCTGGACATCCAGGCCGTCCCCACCGAACCCACGGCCGACGCCTACGGCACCGCACTCGCCGGGCTCATCACCGGCAAGATCCTTCCGCTCTACCACGCCCGGAACACCGTCCTCCCCGAAGCGACGGGGCCCGACGCCTGCCGCGCGGAGGTGCTCCGACACGGAGCCTCCGCAGTGAACGCCCCCTGGTACACCGTGACCGTGTTGAGGTGCTGGTGGAAGTCGGGCACCCCGTGGCGGAGAAACGACTACGGGATCGTGCACCGGTCCCGGGCCCGGTCCATCCTCGCGGCCTGGGCCGGGCAGCCGGGCACCCATCTGTTGCGCGACGGCCATGGTCGCTTCTACGTCGCCCGCTCCTCGGTTTGCCTGGAACTGGAACCCACCGACATCGCGCCCCCGGCCACCGAGGGCGAAGCACTGCGGGCCGCACTCGCCGTACACGGCTTTCCCGCCTACGACGACGGCGACCGCGGCTTCACCTGGCTTGTTGTACCCGTCGACCCGGGCGCCAGCGAGGACGAGGCCCACGGGGGACTGCACTTCCGTATCTCCTCCGGGGAACACGCGGACCGTCCGGCCCACGCCCACGACGAGCCGTGGGGGGCCTCCCTCTACGACCACGCCGAGTACGTGACCACCCTGGACGCCGCCCCGGCCGGAGCGACCCTTGCCGAGGACTGCGCGCACATCGCCGGTGCCATCGCGAGCTACTCGGCTGCGGCCCGCGCCGAGCAGTAGCCCAGCCTGCGCCCTGCCTGTTGCCCGGCACCGGCAGGGCGCCGGCGGCCCCCAACCCCACCGCTCCACCACCGGGAGTCACCCATGCCCAGCACGAGCACGACCAGCGTTCCGCCGTCCGCCACCGCGATCATCACCGCGCTGCACACCGCGGGCGTCGCCACCCACTTCGACAGCGAGGAGGAGTGCGTTTTCGCCTACCCCTCGCACGTGCCCCCGGACCGGGCCCTTGACGGCCCCCACATCCTGATCGACTGGCATACGGTCGCCCCTTCCCGCCCGTCCGGGGACCGCGGCCTGTACACGGCCACCCTGTGGTACCCGGAGGAGGGCGATCCCGACACCTTTCAGGTGGGGCCCCGCATCTTCCAGTCGTCCGCCGGGGGGACACTCGCCGAGGAATCCGCGCGTTGCGGCCGGGCCGTGGGGGAGTGGCTGAACCGGCCCGGACACACCGCGGGGACCGTGCTCCTGGCCGCGCTCGCCGAGTACGGCATCGACATCGAGAGCGGCCTCCTCACCGTCGCCTACGGCACCCACAGTGACGGGCTCGGCGTACCCATTGCGTTCACCGGCTGGGCGCACGGGCGGCTTACCCTCGCCGACCGTGCCGGCTCCCTCCGGCACATGCCGTCCACCCATACCGGCTGGAGCATCATCCTGCACGACGAGCACGGTGAACCCGTAGGTGGTCCGGTGCACATCACGGGGGACGGCACCACCGTGGTGGACTGCGTGGCCGACTCGGCCGAGGCCGCGGCGGTGGTCGCGGAGTGGCTGACGACCCCGGTCTCCCGGCACTGCGACTGCTACTCGCAGGACAGGCACGGGCAGCGGCACGACGCCGAGTGCCACCGCTACGCCCGGCCGAGCACCGCCGGGAGCTCGACGTGACCGCCCCCCAGCTCTGCCCCAGGCATCAGCTGTCGGACCTTCGCGGCGCCCATGCCCCATTCCTGCCACTCCCCGACTGCGCACGCCGTACCGAGTACGGCGTGTGGGACGAGGACGCCGGGGGCTTCGTCTTCACGGCCGACTGCGCCATTGAGGCCGGTAACTGGGCGGTCGAACTTCGCGCCCAGGACCCCGATGCGAACCTGACCGTCCTCGGGGTGTGCCCTGAACACAGTGAGCAACCGGCCACCACGTGCGCGGACTGCGCCGCAGAGTACGACGAGACGTGATCGCTCACCTGAAGACGTGGTGGACGGTCGGCGTGGACAACTTCGCAGCGGACTGCGGCTGCGCCGAAGCGGAAGTGCCACGCGAGCTGAGTTGGTACGTCTCCGCGTCGATCAACGACATCAAGGCCCTGAACGAAGCCGACGGCTGGGCCCACGGACACGGCGAGTCCTTGCTTCGGGTCACCGGCGGCCGCGTGCACATGGCGGCGGCCTGGCGTCTCGAAGTCGACCGCGCGGCGTGGGCGGCGGCCCGAGGGCAGGACCCCCGAACCGCCCTCCGGGCCGACTTCGCCCAGCACATCGCCCAAGAGCTGATCGGTCTGCCGTCGGTGTGCGAGACCGACGCGGTGATGACCGCAGAGTTCGCCACAGGTCGCGGGCCCGTCCGCCGCACCTGGACCTGGCAGGACCGCCACCCCCACGCCAAAACGGAAGGCCCCCCCATCCACCTCCCGGCCGTCCCCGGCCGGGCCCCGAGAAAGGTGCGCTGATGCGCTCGATGTACCCGCCCCCGATCGACCTCAGCGAGTTGCAGAACCTCGCGCGGGTGGACACCCGGCCGCGGGTCTCCGCGTTCGTCGGTCGGGTGTCGACCAAGGACAACCAAGACCCGACCACGTCCATCCCGCGGCAGGTCACTCTCGCGTCGGCCCGCCTGGAGGAAGGCGAGGAGTTCTCGGCGTACTTCTGGGATGTCGAAAGCGGGATGTTGCCCCCCGAACTGCGAGGCCGAGGCACTCACGAGATGTACGCCGGACTCGGGGTGCCGACCCGCCGGGACGGTGGCCTCCAGGACCTTCTGGAACAGGTCGAGTTCCTCGGGATCACCCACGTACTGGCCGAACGGTCCGACCGCGTGGCGCGCGCCATGCTCACGAGCCTCACTTTCGAGCACCGTTTGGACGCCATGGGCGTGGAGGTGGTGTACGCCAACGAGCCGACCGGCGGAACCTACAGCGGCCGCCGCCGTGTCCGTCTCCAAGGTCAGGTCGATGCGGAGCTCTACCGCGAGGTGATGCGGGAGATGTCCATGGGCGGCCAGAAGGAGCATGCGAGCCGGGGATGGAACCACGGGTACCCGCCGTACCCCTACGCCACGATCATCGACCCGGACGCGCCGGTCAACACGAAGGGCTTCGACAGGCGCCCGAAGCGGAAGCTGGTCCCGCATCCGGACGGGCGACGATTCACCGCGGCTCGGGAGTTGTGCAGGCTCCGGCGGGAGGAGCACCTGAAGTCCGGAGAGATCCTCCAGATCCTCCGAGCGGAACCGGATCGGTACCCGGGTCGCTGGACGCACGGCCTCATCGAGGGCCTGATCGCCAACCCGAAGCTGTCCGGATACATGGTCTACAACCGGAGACCAACGCGTACCGGCAAGCCCGGTCAAGCGTCTTGGAATCCCATCACGGAGTGGGTGTGGTCGCCGGAGCCGGTGCACGCGGCGGTGGTGACCTTGGAGGAGTGGAAGCAGGCGCAGGTGGTCACCGCCGCTCTCCGCCCAGGGGTCAGTGCGGGACCGCTGAAACGCATCCGGGCAGCTGCCAGGCAGCGGGGGTTGGCGGTCGACGTGGTCGAGACCGGCGACCGCCACACGATCTACCGCATCGGCAACCGACGCGTCGTCCTGCCCAATCCGATCCCGTTCGTGCTCGCACAGCAGATCATCGACGACCTGGAGGAAGCGTGAACCACAACGACCTCATCCGCTGCCCTGCCTACAGGCGTGGCCGCGCGTGGACCGTACGGATTCCCGAGCACGGGGTGTACGCCCACGGGCGGACCCTCGCGCGGGCTCGGGAGAACGCGCTGGAGGCGCTGGACCTGATCGGGGTGCCCGGTGATGTTCAGCTCGTGCCGACTTCGGCGGAACTGGAGAAACTGCGCGCGGCAAGGGTTGTCGTTGACGAGGCATTGACCGAGGCTGTGCGTGCCCTTGCGCTCAGGCACGCGAACATGGGGGACATAGCCGCGGCGACCGGAACGACCAGGAGTAACGTCAAACGGATCCTCGCCGAAAGCGAGCAGAGCGCGGGCGAGGAAGCCGCCGGGCCGGTGCTGCAACAAGGTGAGACCCGTGAAGGGGATGGCGAGAGCCCGGATCGCGCGACGTAGGGACTCGTGCAGGTCTGAGTAGGATGGGTGTGCCGATGCTGACCGCCCTGGCGGACATGCAGTCGTGGGGCCCCAAGGCGATTGGCGCCGACCGCCGCGCCCATGCCGAGCAGCAGCGCCCGCCTGTCCGGCCCGTCGC
>NZ_JBEOSD010000058.1:0-44153 GCF_040302735.1 Streptomyces sp. NPDC097619
GTGGCCCGCGGGACTCGGGGCCGCCGGGCCACTGTGCGCGGGGCCCCTCCCCTTTGTGGTGAGGGGCCCCGCGCTCTGTCCGTGCTTCCTCGTCGGTCCTCGTCGGGCGGCGGGCCCGGGGTCCGGCCGCGGGCCCGGGGTCCGGTCAGGCCGCCAGCAGGCCCTCGCGGAGCTGGGTGAGGATGCGGGCGAGCACCCGGGACACCTGCATCTGGGAGATGCCGAGCTCGGCGCCGATCTGGGCCTGCGTGAGCTCCTCCCCGAAGCGCATCGCGAGGATCCGCCGGTCCCGGTCGCCGAGCCGGGCCAGCAGCGGGGCGAGGGTGTGGCAGTCCTCGAACAGTTCCAGTTCGGGATCCACCGCGCCGAGGGTGTCGGTCAGGGTGCGGCGGCCCGCGCGGACCGCGCCGTCCTGGCCCTCGTTCTCGGAACCGGCGTCCAGGGACTCGGAGCTGTAGCCGTTGGCGGCCACCATGCCCTCGCGGACCTCCTCCTCGGAGAGGCCCAGGTCCTCCGCGAGCTCCGCGACCGTCGGGGCCCGGCCGAAGAGGTCGGACAGCGCCTCCTGGCTCTTGGCCAGGTCGCTGCGGAGCTCCTGGAGGCGCCGCGGCACGTGCACCGACCAGGTCGTGTCGCGGAAGTACCGCTTGATCTCCCCGGTGATAAAGGGCAGGGCCAGCGTGGTGAACTCGACGCCGCGGTCCGGGTCGAAGCGGTCGATGGCCTTGATCAGTCCGATCGTCCCGACCTGGACGATGTCCTCCAGGTCCACGCGCGCCTGCGCGGTCCGCCGGCGGAAGCGCCGCGCCGCGTAGTTGACCAGGGAGACGTTCATCTCGATGAGCACGCCGCGGACGTACCTGTACTCGGGGGTGCCCTCTTCCAACTCGCGCAGGCGCGCCAGGAAGACCTTCGACAGCTCACGGGCGTCGGCGGGAGCGAGCTCCCGCGGCTGGAGGGTCTCCGGCCCCGGCACCGTACGACCGGGTACCGTGGCGGCCGCCGTGTCCGTGGCCGGGTCGGCCGGTGCGACCGGGGCGGTGGCACGTACGGCGGCGGGGGCTGCGGCGGTAGGGGGCATGGTCCGGGCCTCTCTCGTCGGGGCCCCTCGACGGGCCCGTTGCTCCCGCGCCCTTTCCCCGAAATCGCGCGCGTACGCGGCGCCGCGCAGGATTCTTTCATCCTGCCCGGCGCCGTGCCCGTTCCGACCGCCCGGCGCGCCGCTTCAGTTGGCGAGGAGCGCGTCCAAAAGGGCGTCGATGTCAAGGACTTCGGTGCCCGGGGGCACCAGAGCGTGGGTGCCCGACAGGAACCGGGCCAGGGCCACCGCGTCGGCCAGGAACACGGCCGTACCGGGGTCGTCGGCGATCCGGCCGCGCAGTTCGATCCGCAGCGCCGGCCCCCTGCGGGTGGCCGCGGGCCGGAAGCGCACGTCCCCGCCGCCACCCGGCGCCCGCAGCCCCGCCGCCAACGCCTCCCGGTCGAAGTACCAGCAGGCCAGCGTGGCCCCCTCGTGGCGGAACTCCGCCTGGACCGCGTAGGGGTCGGTGGAGGCGTAGGTCAGCCGGAGCCGGAGCGGCACGGAAGGCTGGTCCTCGGCCGTGAGCCGTACGTCGATCTCGGCGGACACGCAGGACATGGACGGCCTCCTGGGGGTTCGGCGCGGGGGGGCGGTGCGGGGGGTGTGGTGCTGCGGTGCGGGAGCGGTGCGGTGGTGAGGGGGTGTCAGCCGCGCGCTTGCCCCGTCCCTTCCGGGTCACACAGGGCCATTGGGGGGAAAGTCACCTTCCTCCACGCGCCCCCGACGTCCGCCCCGTCCGCGCCCCCTCCCCCGAGCGCCTTCCCCGAACTCCCCCGCCACTGCTCGCGTCCCCCGCCCGCGTGCCCTCGTGCCCGCGTGCCCTTCATACCTCTCGCAGTTCGTCGCGTGCCGTCGGCTCAGAAACCCTCGGGGGCGGGGGTGGCGGCGGGCCAGGCGTCACGGCCCGCGAGGTGGAGGACGAGGGCGGCGATGTTCCAGGCGTCGTCCTCGCCCCGGTGGTGCCGGCCCTCCAGCGGCAGCCCCGCGAAGGTCAGGGCACCCGCCATGCCGGGACGCTTGCGGAGCCCGTGCGCCTCGGTGAACACGGCCTTGGCATTGGTGTGCCACCGACCGAAGGGGTACGGCGTACCGGTGGCGCGGCACTGCCGGGTGAACTGGAGCCGGTCGTAGTCCCCCCAACTCGCCCACGGCCGGGCCCCCGCCGCGTGTTCGGCCGCGAGCAGCCGGCAGGCTTCGGCGAAGCCGAGCCCGGAATCGACCTCGGCCTGGGTGAGCCCGGTCAGTTCGGTACAGAAGGCGCTGACGGCGGACCGCTGCGGGCGCACCAACACCCGGTGCCGCCCGACCCGCTCCCCGCGACGCAGGTCCACCACGGTCAGCCCGATCTCGATGATCTCGCTCACGGCCCCGGGCGGCGGCGACCCCGGCCAGCAGGTGGCCTCGACGTCCACGACGTTCAACAGGTGCGCGTCCGGCGCGAAATCGGGGCGGTGGCCCGGGTCGATGTCCATGCCCCGATCATGCGACGCCCCCCGCGCCCCACCAACCGGTTTTCGGGGTCGCGACGGCTGCCGTCAGCCCGCCTTCTCGGCCCGGAAGGCCCGGCGGTAGGCGGCGGGGGTGGTGCGCAGGGCCTCGTGGAAGCGGCGGCGGAGGTTGACGGCCGAGGAGAGGCCGACCCGGTGGGCGATGGTCTCCACGGGCAGGTCGGTCTCCTCCAGGAGGGCGCGGGTGGCGGCGATCCGCCGGTCCAGGAGCCAGCGGCCGGGGCTGATGCCGAGTTGTTCGGTGAAGCGGCGGGTCAGGGTGCGGGAGGAGACCCGGGCGCGGGCGGCCATGTCGGCGACGCTGACCGGCTGGTCCAGGCGTTCGCCGACCCAGTCGAGGAGTGGGGCGAGGGATTCGGCGACCGGTCCGGGGGCGGGCAGTTCGGCGTACTGGAGTTGGCAGCCCTCGCGGTGCGGGGCCATGACCAGGCGGCGGGCGATGCGCATGGCGTACCCGGCTCCCTGGTCGGCGCGGACCAGGTGCAGGCAGAGGTCCACGGCGGCGGCCGAGCCGGCGCTGGTGGCCACGTCCCCGTGGTCCACGTACAGCACGGCGGGGTCCACGCGGACCTCCGGGTGGCGGCCGGCCAGTTCGGCGGCGCGGTCCCAGTGGGTGGCGGCGCGGCGGCCGTCGAGGAGTCCGGCGGCGGCGAGCACGAAGGCGCCCGAGCAGAGGGCGACGACGCGGGCGCCGCGGTGGTGGGCCCGTCGGACGGCCGCCACCACGGCGGGCGGTACCTCCGTGCCCGGCGGCTGCCGCCAGCCCGGTACGAGCACGGTGTCGGCGTGCTCCAGGGCGTCGAGACCGGCCGTGACCAGGAGGTCGTAGCCGCTCTCGGAGCGGACCGGGCCCGGGTGTTCGGCGCAGACCCGGAAGGAGTACCGGACCGGCACCTCCGGGGAGTGGTCGCCGAACACCTCGCTCGCGCAGGCCAGCGGGAACACCGGCTGCGGGGACTGCACGACGGCGACCACCCGGTGGGGCGGGCGGAGCCCGGGGGGTGGGGCGGGAGGCAGTGGGGCGGGGGACGGGGACGGTGGGGCGGGGGACGGTGGGGCGGGGCGGTCGGCCATGGCGGGAAAGTACCCCATCGTGTCGTTCGGGACACTGGGAGGGGCCGAGTGGTCCAGTCCAATATCGGTGAGGTGAAGACGACCCGTACACCCTCCGACCGGCAGCCCGGGGCGCGGACCGATGCCGCGCCGCCGGATGTCGCGCCCGCCGACGCCGCGCCCACCGACGCCGCGCCCACCGGGCCCCCTCGCGAACCCGACCACGGCTCCCCGCCGCACGCCCCCCTGCAACCGCCGCTGCGCACGCCCTTGTGGGACCACCGCTTCTCCCTCTACTTCGCCTCGCGGAGCGTCTCGATGCTCGGCGACGCGATGATGCCCGTCGCCACCGCGCTCGCGGTCGGCGCGCTGTACGGGATCTCCGGGGTCGGCCTCGTCCTCGGCGTCTGGACGGGCACCTTCGTCCTCCTGGTGCTGTTCGGCGGGGTGTTCGCGGACCGGTTCGGCGCCCGCCGGATGATGGTCGGGGCGGACTTCGTGCGGGTCCTGACCCAAGGCGTGCTGGCCGCCGCCTTCTTCACGGGGACACCGCCCTTCTGGCTGCTCGTCACGATGGCGGCGCTGGCCGGCGCGGCCGTGGCGATGTTCCTCCCCGGGGTGAACGGCATGGTCCCGCTGGTGGCCCGCGAGCCGCAGCGGGCCAACGCCACCCTGAAGGTCGCCGACGCCCTCGCCCACCTGCTCGGCCCCGCCCTGGCGGGCCTGCTGATCACGGTGACCGGGGCCGGGACCGTGTACGCCATCGACGCGGGCACCTTCCTGATCAGCGCCCTGTGCCTGGGCCTGATCCGACTCGACCCGAGGGGGACGGTCGGAGCGGCGGGAGCGGGCCGGAAGGAGGCCGATTCGGATTCCGGGGCGGGATCGAGTCCCGGCTCGGGCGGATTCGGCTCAGCCGGGGGCAGGGCCGAGGGCAAGGGCAGGAGTGGGGGCGAGGGACGGTCAGCGGGTTCGTTGCGGAGCGATCTGCGCCAGGGCTGGCGGGAGTTCAAGGCCCGGACCTGGATGTGGTCGGTGATCCTGATCTGGGTGTTCTTCGGCATGCTCGTCTTCGGACCGCTCGTCCCGATCGGTTCCGCCCTCATCGGGGACCGCCTCGGCCCCGACGCCTACGGTCTGACCGTGTCCTTCCTCGGCGCCGGCACCGTGCTCGGCGGCCTGGTGGCGCTGCGGGTCCGCCCGGCCCGGCCCCTTGCCGCCGGAGCGGTGGCCATGCTGCTCTACACCGCCATGCCCCTCGCCATCGCCCTGGACGCCGGACTGCCCCTGCTCCTCACGGGACACGCGCTCGCGGGTGGCGGACTGGCCTTCTGGTCGGTGATGTGGGCCACCAGCGTGCAGACCCACACCCCGCCGGAGGTCCTGAACCGGGTCACGGCCTACGAGCTGGCCGGATCGGTCGCCGGCATCGCACTCGGTCAGATCCTCGCGGGACCCGCCACGGCGCTGGCCCCACCGGAGCGCCTGCTCCTCGTCTCGGCGGCCACCTGCCTGCTCGGCTGCACCGCCCTCCTCACCATCCCCGCGATCCGCGCCCTCCGCCGTCCCACCCGGCCCACCACACCCACCACGCCGTGAACCACATCTGCCCCTATAGCCCCTATCAGCACAAAGCACCCCGGCAACCCACCGAAACCGACACCCACGGCCACTCCTCCGCCACGAACCGTTCACCCACCCCCGAATCTGAGTCGCTTCAGTCGCTTCGGTCGCTGCGATCGGGACGACGGCCGCCACGACGGTCGCCCCGATCGCGGCCCACGGCCCGCCTCACCTTCCCGCCTCCGCGCCTCCCCGCCGCCCCCACGAGTCGAGCTACCGTGCGGCGATGTCCCCACCCCTCCTCGCCCCCAATCCGCTCCTCCTGATCGGTGGCGGCGCGGGCTCCGGGAAGACCACCCTGGCCCGTACCCTCGCGACACACCTCCCCGGCGCCGGCCTGATCCACCTCGACGACTGCTTCCACGCGGACACCTACTCGGCACCGACCGTCCCCCGCCTGGACGGGCCGGGCCGCGTGATCGATTTCAGCGACCCTCGCTCCCTCGACCCGGCAAAGATCGACGCGGCCCTCACCCTCCACGCGGACTCCGCGTTGACGATCGTCGAGGGCACGTTCGCCCTCACCCTGGCCACCTCCACCTCCACCTCCACATCTGCCTCTACGTCCACCTCAACCGGCCCGCGCCCCAGGTGGCGAGTTTTCGTGGACACCCCGCCGGACATCCGCGTCATCCGCAAGACGCTGCGGAAGCTCGCCGAAGGCCGGGACCCAAGGCCCGGACTCCTCGCACACGCCCACAGCTCCCGCTCTCACGCCCGGTACGTCGAACCCACCCGCACCTCGCCGATCTGGTACTCGACGGCGTCCTCCCCGCCGGCGCCCTCGCGACGCAGGTCGCGGCCCTCTTGAGGGTCTGACGGGCGGGGGCGCCGACAGGCGACGGGTGGGCGGGCAGACGGGCGGGCCCGCGAGAGTGGGGGCTTGAGTGGCGGACGAGAGGCGGAATCGGATGCCTCGTCAGTCGGGAAGCACTCGAACGGGTGGGAACGGCGGATTCCTCTCGTCGCGGGGCCACGGGCCGTGCCACGATCGATTCCACGTTCGAGCGATCATCCGTCACCTCTGCACTGAGCTGGGCATTCGCCGTATCGCTCGGTGCGCGTGACCCCTGACACCCACAGGAGGAGACATGAACCGAGCCGCCACCACCCCTCACTCCCACCGCCCCTTATTCGAACAGATCGCGTCACCGCACGGTGGCGATCGCCATCCGTGTCACCCACCGCCGTACTCTTCCACCTCCACCTCCACCTCCGTGTCCGTGTCCCTCACGGAGGTCGGATCGTGAGCGGCGGAGGGCGGCACATGGTGCCGGTGGACGTGCACCTCATCCTGCGCCGGGACGGGGGCGAGGCAGGACCGGAGGTCCTGTTGTCACGACGGGTCGGGCCCGTCTACGCCACGGGGATGTGGCACCTGCCCTCGGGTCATCTCGACCCCGGGGAGGACATGGTCCGGGCCGTGGTGCGGGAGGCCGAGGAAGAGACCGGGGTCCGCATCGCCACGGAGGACGTCACCCTCGCCGTCACCGTCCATCACGACCCTCCCGAGAGCAGCCGGTCCCGATTCGGCCTGTTCTTCGAGGTGCGGCGCTGGTCGGGAACCCCCGGGATCCGTGAGCCCGACCGCTGCGACGGCATGGGGTGGTACCCCCTGGACGCCCTGCCCGCCCCGATGGTGGCCTACTGCCGTGCCGGGCTGGACGCCTATCGCGCCGGCCTCCCCGGCGCCGTGCACTTCCAGTCCCCCGGGGACCCGGTGGCCCACGCCGACCACCTCCCCTCCCGGACCCGCCTCGTCCCCGGACGCCTTCCCCCGGAGACGACCACGCCACCCGAGCAACCGCCGCTCGCGTTACGAGACTTCGCCGAAAGGGCCGTGGGGCGCGTAGCCCGGATCACGGACGTGTCCTGGACCCGCTCCGGTAGCCGCGTGTGGCGGCTGGACGGGCCGGACGGAGGGCGCTGGTACCTCAAACGGCACCGTGGCCCCCGGTTCCATGACCGCGAAGTGGCCGCCTACCGCTCCTGGTGCCGGCACTCGGCCCCCGGGCACCGCGCCTGGTCGCCGCCGATCCCGCGCTCCGGGCGGTGGTGGTGACCGCGCTCATGGGACGCCCCCTCCACGGCCTGCCCTTCGAACCGACCGCGGAAGCACGGCTCCAACAGGCGTTGGGCAGTCTGATCGCCGCCTTGCACCACAGCGCCCCACCCCGACGAACCGACCATCAAGTCAGCGACGCCCACATCGCCGCCACCGTCACCGCGACCACGACCGCCCACTCCCCCGAGCCCGCAGCCGCAGCCATCGAGGCGAAGCTGGAACGGCACCTCACCACGGCCCGCCCCCACCTCCACACAGCAGACGAAGCACTCGTCCGCGCCCTGGCCCGGCAGTACGCGTCCCTGCCCGCGGCCCCTCTGGTGCCCACCCACGGGGACCTCCAGTACCGCAACCTCCTGGTCGCCCCCTGCGGCGCCCCGCGCCTCTTCGACTTCGAGCGTTCCGAATACGCGACAGCCACCCGCGACCTGGTGCGCCTGAGCGACACCTGGGCCGGCAGACCCGAGCTTCGCGCCGCCTTCCTCGACGGCTACGGCAGGGAGCTCACGCCCACCGAGGAGCTTCGCCTGCGCTGCGAGACCGCCTTCGACTCCGTCTCCGGCATCGCCTACGGCACCACCCACCAGGACCCCGAAGTCACCGAACGCGCCCACCGCTCCCTCGCCCGGCTCCACGCCGGCTGACCGCCCCGGGAGCCAGGGCCCCCGGGCCCGCGCGCTGAAGCCCCTCACGAGCGGAATTCCCTCAAGAACAGCATCCGGACCGAGCGTGGCCATCGGGTCGACTTTCGGGGAAGTCGCCCCACTCCGACACAGTGGGACGCAGACCGACGACGGAAGGCTGGTCATGTGGGAAGGCTGTCACCCGGTCCTGGGGGCGGAACCCGAAGCGTCCTGGCGCGAGATCACCGGATGGGAGGTGCCGGGCGTCGGTGAGATCGACGTCGACGGGCAGGGGCACGGGCTTTCGGTGCTCCCCTCGGACGGGCGGTTGCGCGTCGAGCTGGCGTTCCCGGGCGCGTACGCCGAATCCGACACGAGCCCGTACCGGAAGCTCGGGCCCGTGCGGCTGGTGCTGGAGGGAGTGCGCTCCCTCCGGTCGGAGACTCCGGGGGCGCCGGAGGGCCCGCTCTGGAAGCGGGTGCTGAACGGCCATTCCCGGGACGAGCTCCCGCGCATGGCCTGGGACGCGGGCTCGGACGTACTGGAGGTCCGGGACGGTGGGACCGTCTTGCGCTGCGAAGGCGGTTCCTGGCGCTGGGAGTTCGCGTCCGTCCCGGTGGGGTGAGATCGCCTCCCGGGGCGGCACCGGATGTGACGGTGCCGCCCCACCCGGGGGACACGGGGGCCGGCCCCCGTGCGCCGGCGCACCCGGTGGTGGAGGTGGGGGGACGGGCTGCGGGTCAGGGGGTGTGGGTGAGGGTGCGGGAGATGCTGGCCGTGCCGCTGGTCGCGTGGCCCGCTTCGGCCGTGCGAGCCAGCAGGGCACCGAGGAGTTCGGGCAGTTCGGTGCCGATGCCGGCGGTGCGGCTGGTGTGCAGGAGGTGCTCCATCGCGGCGGCGTGCACCTCCACGGTGCCGTCGTCGTCGGGGAAGCTGCCCTGCCGGACGTGCCGGGCGTGCTCGGTCATCATCGAGGCGATGAAGCCCAGGTAGCCCGTGGCGACTTCCGCGAAGGCGACCGGGTCCACGCCCGCCGTACCGGTCAGGGCCAGCGCCTGGTGGAAGCCCGCGAGGGCGCCCCAGACCTGGCCGAAGAGGGCCGTGTCGTAGACGGCCGCCAGCGACGGGGTCGCACCGAGGTGCACGGGCCGGCCCAGGGCCTCCAGGACCGTCCGCGCGGCGGCGAAGGTCCCCGGGGATCCGCTGAAGAGGAACAGGGCTTCGGGGCTGCCGACCAGCCGGGTACCGCTCATGGCGGCACCGTCGAGGTAGTCGATGCCGTGCCGGGCGGCCCGGTCCGCGGCGTCGAGGGCGTCCTGCGGGGTGCCGGAGGTCAGGTTCACGAGGATCCGGCCGCGCAGCGGTTCCGTGAGCGGATCCAACAGTGCGGCGACGGTCGGGTAGTCCGGCAGGCAGACCACGACCAGCGGCGCGGCCGCGACCGCCTCGGCGACCGTGTCGGCGCGGACGGCGCCCTGCGCGACGAACGGGTCGGCCTTCGCGCCGGTGCGGTTCCAGACAGTGGTCGCGTGCCCGGCGGCGAGGAACGCCTGCGCGAGACGCGCGCCCAACTGCCCCAGACCCAGTACCGCCACGGCGGACGGACCTCGGCCCGGGTCGGGGGTGATACGAGAACCGGTGGTGGTGGCGTCGTCGCCGGTGGCGTGGATGTGGTCGTCGCTCATCGGTGCGCTCCTGTTGGTCTGGGGCTGGGGCTGGGGCTGATCTGGGTCTTCGTGCGGTCCGGGGCTTCGTGCGGTCCGGGGCTTCGTCCGGGTCTGGGGCTTCGTCCGGGTCTGGGGCTTCGTCCGGGTCTGGGCCCGGGGCTCGGTCTCCGTGGCGGCCGGCGCGGGGCCTTCCGGTGTGGACATCGTGCCGGGGAGGGCTGTCGGAGGGCTGTCGGGGCGCTGTCGTCCTCCGGTCGGGGTGGCGGCGGGAGCCGGCGGGAGCCCGGTTGACGTGCCGTCATGTTCTTTTCCGTGCTGGGTCCGCTGGCCGTCCGGACCGATGGCGGGGAGGCCGTGGCCGTACCCGAGGCGAAGGTCCGGCTGTTGTTGGCCGCGTTGCTCGTGCACGAGGGGCGTCCGGTGTCGGCCGACCGTCTGGTGGAGGGGCTGTGGAGCGACAGGCTGCCGGCGCACCCGGCCGGGGCCCTGCAGACCAAGGTGTCCCGGCTGCGCGCGGCGCTGGGAGGTGCCGAGCCGGGGGCGGAGCGGCTGGTGGAGTTCCATCCGGCCGGGTACCTGCTGCGCGTCGGGCCCGAGGACACCGATTCCGGGCGGTTCGCCGGTCTGACCGCCGCCGCGGCCGGGACGGAGGACGCGCACGCCAGGGCCGAACTCCTCACCGAGGCGCTCGCGTTGTGGCGGGGAGAGGTCTTCGGTGGGCTGGGGGACGCCGAGTTCCTGCGCGGTCCCGCGGGAGGCTTGGAGGAGCGGCGGCTGAGCGCCGTCGAGGCCCTGGCGGAGGCCCGGCTGGAGGTCGGTGGTCACCCCGGGCTGGTGGCCGAGCCGGCGGAGCTCGCGGAACGGCACCCGCTGCGGGAGCGGCTGCGCGTCGTACAGCTCCGGGCCCTGTACGCGGCCGGGCGGCAGGCCGAGGCCCTGACCGCGTACGAGGAGCTGCGCGGGCGGCTCGCGGAGGAGTTGGGGGCCGATCCCGGGCCGGAGTTGGTGGCGCTGCACCGGGCGATCCTCGATCATGCCCCGTCCCTCGGTGGCGCGCCGGCCGCACGCGGGGGCCTGCCGGACGGGCTCGCGGCCCCGGTCACCGCTCTGGTGGGGCGGGCGGGGGCGTTGCCCGCCGTCGGCGGGCTGCTCGGCGCGCACCGGTTGGTGACGCTCACCGGGCCCGGCGGGGTGGGCAAGTCCCGCTTGGCGGAAGAGGTCGCCGCACGGGTGGCCGGCGGGTATCGGGACGGGGTGCGGCTGGTCGGCCTGTCGGGGTCCGCGGAGGTCGCCGAACAGGTGGGCGCCGCCCTCGGGCTCCGGGAGGAAGGGCGGGGCGGGTGGGAGGAGTCCTTGCGGTCGCGTCGCATGCTGCTGCTCCTCGACAACTGCGAGCACGTCGTGGAGGCGGCGGCCGAGACGGTGCGCCGGGTGTTGGCCGCCGCCCCGGGGGTGCGCGTGTTGGCGACCAGCCGGGAGCCGCTCGGTCTGCCGGGCGAGGCCGTGTGGACGGTGCCGTCGCTGTCGCAGGAGGACGCGGAGGAGCTGTTCGCCGTACGGGCGGCGGCCGCCGCCCCGGGATTCGTCGTCACCGGGGAGAACGCCGAGGCCGTCGCGACGATCTGTCGGCGGCTGGACCGGTTGCCCCTGGCCCTGGAGTTGGCCGCCGCCCGGGTCCGCGCGCTCGGGGTGGAGGAGCTGGCCGCCCGTCTGGACGACCGGTTCCGGCTGCTCGCCGGCGGACGGCGGGGCGTGCCGCCGCGCCAACGGACCCTCCGCGCCGTGATCGACTGGAGCTGGGAGCTCCTTCCCGCCCCCGAGATGCGGCTCCTGCGCCGCCTGTCGGTCTTCGCGGACGGCTGCACGCTGGAGGTGGCGGAAGCGGTGTGCGGCGACCGGTGGGCGGAGCCCGCACCGGGCGGGAGCACGGGACGCGACCGGGGAGACGATCGCGACAGGGAAGGGGAAGAGGAAGGAGACGGGTACCGGGGCGCGGGGATCGGGGCCGAGGAGCTCGACGTCATGGGCGCGCTGGTAGGGCTACTGGACCGTTCGCTGATCGGGGTGTCCGACGGGCCCCGCTACCGGCTGCCCGAGTCGGTGGCGGCCTACGCGCGCGAGCGCCTGGCCGAAGCGGGCGAGGCGGAACCGTACGAGCTGCGGCACCGGGCCGTCCTGACCGGGATCGCGGAGCGGGCCGCGGAGCCGCTGTTCGGGCCCGAGCAGCAGCGGTGGCTGGCCCGGCTCGACGAAGAGCGGACGGACCTCGGTGCGGCCCTGGAGCGGACCGTTCACCGGGAGGACGCCGCCGGTGCGCTGCGCCTGGCGCTCACCCTGGTCTGGTACTGGTTCCTGCGCGGCCGCCTGAGCGAAGCCCGCCGCTCACTGGACCTGGCACTGCGCGCGCCGGACCACTCCTCACGGGACCGCACCGGGTACTCCACGGAGGGGAAGGCGGCCCGGGGAGCCGATTCCCTCACGGCCCTGCGCGAGCGGGCCGCGCTGTGGCGCGCGGGGTTCGCGGTCCTGGCCGGGGACGATGCGGTCGCGGCCCGGGCGGGTCACGGCGGCGACGCGCCGCGCGCCGCGGAGGGTGCGTCGCAGGGCGGGGCGAGGGGGGCAGGGGGCGGAGGAGACGTGGACGGCCCCTCGATCGGGGGAGCCTTTCGATCGGGGGGACGGCGGGAGCGCGGGCGGTCTGGTTCCTCGGGTACGCCCTGCTCGGCGCGGGTGAGGACCTGCCGCGGAGCGAGGCTCTGGTGACCGGGGCCCTGGCCGCCTTCCGTTCGGGGGGCGACCGGTGGGGCACGGCGGCGGCGCTGAGCACCCTGGCCGGGCAGGAGCTGCTGCGCGGCGACCTCGCCGCCGCTCGGCGCAGCGCGACGGAAGGACATCGGATGTTCTCCGAACTCGGTGACCGGTGGGGGCAGTTGCGGACCGCGTATCCGCTCGCCGCACTGGCCGCGATCGTCGGGGACTACCCGCGGGCCACGGCGCTGCACGAGGAGGGGCTGCGGCTGGCGGAGGAGCTGGGCTTCTGGCCGGAGGCGGCGGACCGGCTCTCCGGGTTGGGCCGGGTCGCGCTGCTGACCGGTGACGCCGCCGGGGCGGACGGGCTCCACCGGCGGGCGCGGGCCCTGGCGGCCGAGCACGGGTACCCGGCGGGCGAGGTCCATGCCGAGATCGGGTTGGCCCTGGGGGCCCGCCGGCGGGGCGAGTTCGACCGGGCCGAGGAGCTCCTGCGCCGCACCCTGGACTGGCACCGCGGGGCGGATTTCGGTCCCGGTCCGGCCCTGCTCCTGGCCGAGTCGGGCTTCCTGGCCGAGCAGCGCGGTGACGCGGCGGGAGCCTTGGCCCTGCACCGGCAGGGTCTGGCGGTGGCGCGTCGGGGCGGGGATCCGCGGGCCGTCGCGCTGGCCCAGGAGGGGTTGGCCGGGGCCCACGCGGCGGCCGGGCGGCCGCTGCGGGCCGCCCGGCTGTTGGGCGCGGCCGCCCGGGCGCGGGCGGCGGGTGCTCCGCTGCCGGTCGGCGAGCGCGCGGACACCGACCGCATCACGGCGCGGGTCCGGGCCGCCCTGGGCCCGGAGGCGTTCGCCGCCGCCTTCGCGGGTACGGGCCGGCCGGATCCCTCCACGGCCTGAGTTCCCGCGCCCTGCCCCCTCACGGCCCTGCCGTGGCCCGCCCGGTCGGTGGCGCCCCAGTCGGCCCGTCAGCTCCCACCGACCGTCAGCCCGTCGCCCCGTCGGCTCCGGTCGCCCGTCGTCCCGTCGTCTCCGGTCAGCCCGCTTCGGCCCGGCGGGTGGCGATCGCGTCGAGTTCGTCTTCCGTGAGGGTGATGCCGAACACCTCGCGGAGGGTCCGGTCGAGGGCGTCGGGGGCGATCTCCTCGGTGGTGCGGGTGGCGTCGGGGCGGGTGGTGACGAGCCTCAGGTCGTCGAGGCTGAAGTGGGCGGCGGGGGTCATCCGTTGCGCGAACAGCCTGCGGACGAACGGGGAGCGGGGGTGGGTGCCCACGAAGTGACTGCCGACCACGTAGTCGATGGGGTACTGGGCGGTGAGGGTGAAGATGTGCCGGTCGAGCCAGCCGGCCGGTTCGTGGGGCCGGGCGGGGTCCTCGTCGGGGCCGGAGGGGCCCGGGGAGGTCTGGTACAGCCACCACTGGTCGATTCCGTGGGCGCCGGGGCGCCGTTCGAGCCGGTGTTGCCAGCCCTCGTGGGAGATGCGGGCGCCGTCGGCGAGTTCGAGCGGTCCGAGGGGGCCGGCGCCGAAGCCGACGTCGCACAGCCACCGCCGGTCGTCGTCGCGGGTGGTCACGGCGAGCAGGGCGTGGGTGGCGGGGAGGACCTTGGGCGCGCCCAGGCTGACCCGTCCGATCATGCCGGTGACGTGGAAGCCGAGACGTTCCAGGGCGGCGGCGAAGAGCAGGACGTGCTCGAAGCAGTAGCCGCCCCGGCGGTCGTGGACGAGACGGCCCTGGACGGAGGGGAGGTCGAGGGGCAGGGGCCGGCCGAGGACGGCGTGGACGTTCTCGAAGGGGATGCCGGTGGTGTGGGCGTACTGGAGCGCCCGCAGCACGGCGAGGGTGGGCTCCCGCGGGCCCGCGTAGCCGATGCGGGCGAGGTAGGCGTCGAGGTCCAGCAGTTCCCCGGACCAGCGGTCCGGATGGTGGTCGGTGGGGCCGAGGGGCGGGACGGGGGCGAGGACGGGGTCCGCTGCGTCGGTGTGCGCGGGCGCGTCGGTGTGCGCGTGCGCGGGGCTGGCGGTCGGGGTGTCCCCCGTGTCGGCTGTCCGGGTGCTCATGGCTCCAGCCTCCTCCCTCGACCTCGGTCGAGGTCAAACGCGTTCCGACATGCGGGCGGAGTTGCGGGCGGACTTTCGGGACGAGGCGCGGGACGGGCGACGGTCCGTGTGCGGCTTCAGTGCTCCGGCGGGTCGGTGATGAGCGGGATGACGGGGAGGAGGAGGTGCGCGGGACGGTCGGGTCCCCAGTGGAGGGTGCAGCGTCCCCGGCCACGGGTGGCGTACGCGGCGGGGAACTGGCCGGTGAGGGGGTTGCGCGGGGAGAGCCAGCGGCCGGCGATGACGAGGCGGAGCTGTTCGCCCGCCTGGAAGAGGGTGGCCGAGGGGCCGAGGGCGATGTCGACGGGCACGATCTCCCCCGGTGCGAGGGGCGCGCGTACGAGGCAGGCCGGGACGGGGGCGTGCGGTCGGGAGCGGTCGGGGTCGAGGGCACGGAGGGCGACGTTCTGCCAGCCGGTGGTGACGCGGTCGCGGCCGTAGCCGTAGGAGCCCTCGAAGGGGACGTAGCGGCCCCGGCTCCACTTCTCGACGCCCACGACGAGGTCCATGTCGTCGGTGCCGTGGAGTTCGAGGTGGAGGCGGAGCGCCATGGGGCCGGTGATCTCGGTGTCCTCGTCCAGGGTCCAGCCGAAGCCGACGCCGTGGCGGCGGAGCGGGAAGGAGACGGAGCCGTCGGCGGTGGGCGGGTGGGCGGTGAGGCCCTGTTCGCCGAGGTGGCGGGGGGTCCAGCGGGTCCGTTCGAGCGGCCAGGTCCTCTCGTCGCGGACCTCGGTGACGTGGTCGGCGCGGTCGCGGACCTCCAGGCGGACGCGGGGCAGTTCGGGGACGTCCAGGCCGCGCAGGTGCCGGTCGAGGAAGCGGAGTTGCGCGGTCCGGGCCTCCTCGTCGTAGAAGGCGGCCCATTTGCCGGTGCGGTGGGTGTACAGGTGTCGGGTCGTGGAGCCGATGCCTTCGAACCCGGCGAACGAACCGCGGCTGTGCAGGTTGTTGTCGGAGAAGCTGCCGCAGACGAGGGCGGGGACCTCGATCCGTGACAGGTCGGGGTCGAGGGAGCGGTACCAGTCGTCGACGACCGGCCGACGGAGGCTCTCGGCCCGGAGGGAGTAGGTCTGCCGGACCTTCTTCAGCCCGAGGTCCCAGAGCTTGAGGAAGCCGGTCTCCAGGACGCCGCCGGGGCGGACCAGGCCCCCGTAGGCGTCCGTGAAGCCCTCCCAGGGCACGATCGCCCGGAGCGAGGGCGGCCGGGTGGAGGCGGCCCGCCACTGGGTGAGCGCGAGGTAGGAGACGCCGAGCATGCCCACGGCCCCGGTGCTCCAGGGGCGGCCACCGGCCCATTCGATCAGGTCGTGGACGTCCTCGCCCTCCTGCGCGGAGAGCAGCGAGCCGGTGCCCTCGGAAGTGCCGGCGCCACGGACGTCGCAGTTCACCACGGCGTAGCCCCGGGCGACCCACCAGGCCGGGTCCGGACCCTCCCAGGTGGTGAGGGAGGAGAACCGGACGAGGGAGGTCTGCCGCAGGACGCGGTAGCGGAAGCTGACCTTGGCGCGGCCGGAGGCGGTGAACCGCGGCAAGTCGTCCTTGCCGTACGCGTGCGCGCAGAGGATCACCGGAACGGGTTCGGGGCCGCGGGGTCGAAAGACGTTGACGCGGAGGACGGTCCCGTCCCGGGTGGTGACGGGCTGGTCGCGTTCGATGACGAGCGCCGTCTCGTCGGCCCGGTGGACGGCGATCGCGGGCCGTACGGCACCGGCGAGGCGCCGGGCCGCGTACCGCGCGCGCCCCGGACGGCTCCAGGGCCTGTCCCGGCGGACGGCGTCGGCGCGGGTGTCCCCCGGCGGGGTGGGCGTCGACCGCCGTGTCGGGGTGGTGTGCCCGTCGGTGCCGTGCGCGTCGGTGGTGCGTGCCTCCGGTGGGTGCGCGTTCGGCGTGACCGCAGTCGGCGCATGTGGCTCCGGCGTGTGCGCGTGCGGCGGGTGTGGTTCCGGCGTGGTGGTCATCGGCTGCTCCCGGGGCTGCGGCACCACCGTGAGCCCGTTCCCGTGGGCCGCGGAGCGCCGCGTGGTCGCGCGCGCCACCCGCCCCGGGCCCCGTCGTGCCCGGCGTGCCTGTCGTGCCCGGCGTGCCGTCGCCCCCGCCCGGCCGGTCCGGTCCGCGCGCACGTTCCATGGTGCCACCGGGACGGGTGCGGGGCCCGTGGGAGCGGCGCGTGGGAACAGCCCGCGAGGGCGGTGCGCGGGATACGGGGGAGGGGAGACGGGATACGGCGTTGACCTCAAGTTCGCTTGAGGGCGGAAGCTCGTGGTCATCGAGCGACGCGACGAGCGAGCGCGCGAAGACGGAGGGGGTCTCCCATGGCGGGGTCCAGGATTCTGGTGACCGGGGCGACGGGGCGGGTCGGTGGGGCGGTGGTGGACCGGCTGCGCGCGGCGGGGGTGCCGGTGCGGGCGCTGGTACGGGGGCCGGCGGAGCTGCCTCCGGACGTGGAGGCCGTGCGCGGCGACCTCGCCGATCCGGCCTCCCTCGACCGGGCGCTGGAGGGGGTGGACGCGGTCTTCCTGGTGTGGCCGTTCCTGAGCGCGGAGGGCGCGACGGAGGTGGTCGGGGCGATCGGGAGGCACGCCCGGCGGGCGGTGTACCTGTCCTCGGCCGGTGTCGGCGGCGGCGGTGGGCGGCCCGGGGAGGCGATCACGGGGTTCCACACCGAGCTGGAGCGGCTGGTCGAGGGCTCCGGACGGGAGTGGACGGCTCTGCGGCCGACCGGGTTCGCGGCGAACACGCTGGGGTGGGCGGTGCGGGCGACGGGCAGGGTACGGGCTCCGCCGGCACGCCTGGCCAGACCGCTGATCCACGAGGCGGACATCGCGGCGGTGGCCTTCGAGGCTCTGACCTCGGACGCCCTCGTCGGCGCGCGGCCCGTGTTGACCGGGCCGGAGCTCGTCACCCAGGAGCGGCAGTTGGCCCTGATCGGCGAGGCGGTCGGGCGTCCGCTGCGGTTCGAGGAGGTGTCGATGGAGGAGGCCGTGGAGCGGATGACGGCGGCGGGATACCCGGCTGAGCTGGTGCGGGCCGTGCTGCCCGCTCAGGCACGGATGCTCATCGATCCGGAGCCGGTCAACGGGGAGGTGGAACGGATCACGGGCTGCCCCGCGAGGTCCTTCGGCGCGTGGGCGGTGGACCACGCGGCGGACTTCGGCTGAGGGGGCCGGGCGGCGGGGCGCCCGCCCGGGGGCGGGGTGGGGAGCCGCGCTCTCGCCGGTCGGGCCGGGCGGGGCCGGGCCGTCGGGTGCGACGCCCGTGCGCGGGGCGGGGCGTTGGTCCTGCCGGACCTCGGTCCCGGGTCACCGATGCGCTCGAACGCCGGGCGGGCTCCCGTTTCGCCCCGGCGCACACCCGTCCGTCCGCCCGTCAGCAGCCCGGGGCGGTCGTGGCGGCGTCGCAGTCCTGGTTGCCGGCGCGGGCGACCTCCGTGCAGAGGGAGCCTTCGACCTTGCCGAGCAGGCGGAGGAGTTCGGTGCGTTCGGTGGGGTCGAGGCCGTCGAGGGTCTGGCGTTCCAGTTCGCTCCAGGCTCCGCGGACGGCGACCAGGAGGCCGCAGCTGTCGTCCGTGGCCTCGACCAGGGAGGCCCGGCGGTCGGCCGGGTCGGGGCGGCGGTGGACGTGTCCGGCCTGTTCGAGGCGCTGGAGCATCTTGGTGACCGTGGAGGGGTCCAGGCCGACGGCCTTGATCAGTTCGGATTGGCGGACGGCCCCGTTGTCCCAGAGGTGCATCATCAGGAACTCCTGCCCGGGGTGCAGCCCGAGCTCTCGCAGCAGGCGCCCGGCGGCGATCCGGTGCAGTCGGGCCACCCGGCTGATCGCGTGGCTCACCGGGCCGTCCAGGGCCGCGCCGGGGGCCACGGAGCACCCGGACGTGCCGGGGCGGGCCTCCCGCACGGTTTCCGGTTCCGTGGTCATGAGGGGTCCTTCCGGTCGTCGGGGGCGGTCCGCCGCCGTGCGGGCACCCTGTCACGCACATTTTACCTTGGTCGGCCAAGTAATGGGTTACGCTGAACCCCGGAACCAATCATTGGCCGACCAATCAATGCCGATCGACGGCACCCACCCACTCTGTGAGGCAGACATGACCAGCGTCTTCGAACCGGTGCGCGTCGCGGGCACCACCCTCCCCAACCGCATCGCCCTGGCCCCCATGACCCGCAGCCGCGCCGGCGAGGGTGGCACCGCCACCGCGCTGACCACCGAGTACTACACGCAGCGCGCCTCCGCGGGCCTGATCGTCACCGAGGGCATCCAGCCCTCCGTCGTCGGCCAGGGCTACCCCTTCACCCCCGGCCTGCACAGCGCCGAGCAGATCGCCTCCTGGCGCGAGGTCACCGCCTCCGTGCACGCCGCGGGCGGCCGGATCTTCGCGCAGCTCATGCACTCCGGCCGGATCGGCCACCCCTCGCTGCTGCCCGACGGCCTCGTGCCCGTCGGCCCGTCCGCGGTGGCCCCGCAGGGTCAGCTGTACACGGCGGACGGCCCGCAGGACTTCGTCACCCCGCACGAGCTGACCGCCGCCGAAGTACGGCAGACCATCGCCGACTTCGCCGAGGCCGCTCGCAACGCGGTGGACGCGGGCTTCGACGGCGTGGAGCTGCACGGCGCCAACGGCTACCTCATCCACCAGTTCCTCGCCCCCGGCTCCAACCTGCGCACCGACGAGTGGGGCGGCCCGGTGGAGAACCGGATCCGCTTCGCGGTCGAGGTGGTCAAGGCGGTGGCCGCGGCCATCGGCGCCGAGCGCACCGGCCTGCGCGTCTCCCCCGGCAACCCGTACAACGACATCTCCGAGCCCGACCCGCAGCCCGCGTACGAGGCCCTGGTCAAGGAGATCGACGGGCTCGGCCTGGCCTACCTGCACGTCATGGAGCACGGGCCGGAGGCCCGCGAGGCCACCCTCGCCCTGCGCAAGCAGTTCTCCGGGCCGCTGATCCTGAACCCGGCCACGGAGGGCCCCACCGACCACCGCGCCCTCCCGCTCGTCGAGGACGGCATCGCCGATCTGCTCGCCTTCGGCGCGCTGTTCCTCGCCAACCCGGACCTGCCGGACCGCCTCCGTACCGCCGGCCCGTACAACACCCCGGACCCGGCCACCTTCTTCGGCGGCGACGCCCGAGGCTACACCGACTACCCGGCGCGGCAGAACGGCTGAAATTCACGCCGACCGGGACCGTTTGAGGGCGGCGGCCGGGGGCAGGCGCGGGCGAGCGCCGAGAAGGGCGGGTCCCGTCCCCTCGGCGCCGCCCGGCTCCACCCGCCCGCCCGGCTCGCACACGGGAGCGGATCCGCCGGGACTCGTGACCCACACGAGTGCAGCGGTCACGAAAACCCCCGCAGCGGCAAGGGCATATGTCATATATCTTCTGCATATGACACGCCCTCACCCCTGCGGTGAGACGAGCCAGGGCAGGCCGCCTTTGTCTGCGTCACTCTTTCCTCCCCCGCACGATCCGGCTCTCCACGCCCATCTCCGCGTCCAGTTGTGGGACGCGCTCCTCGGCTGCGACGAGACCCACGCCACGGCCCTGCTGCGGTTCGCCGCCGGAGTGGGCACCGGATCCGCCGCACAGCTCAGATCCGCCACCGAGCACACGATCACCGGGATCCTGCTGCCGGTGATGCACCGCCTGGGCACGGCCTGGGCCGCGGCCGAGGTGACCGTCGCCCAACAGCACGCCGCGACCGTCGTCGCCGAACTGGCCCTCGACTCCCTCGGCGAGGCCACCCGCCACGCGCTGCCCGCGCCCACCCGGGGTCGCCTCACCGTGGCCTGCACGGACGGCGAACGCCACACCCTGCCCGCCCGCCTCGTCGCCGAGGTCCTGCGACTGCGCGGCTGGCAACCCGAACACCTCGGCGCCCACGTGCCCGTGCGCAAGGTCCTCGGCCACGCCCTCGACACCGAGGCGCGGGCCGTCCTGCTGTCCGCCGCCGTACCGGCCCGACTGCCCGCGATACACCGGACCGTGCGCGCCTGCCAGGCCGCCGGCCTGCCCGTGATCGTCGGTGGGGCCGCCTTCGGGCCGGGCGGCCGCTACGCCCGCGCCCTGGACGCCACCTGGGCCCGCGACGCGGCCGAAGCGGACCGCCTGCTGTCGGCGCTGCCCCCGCTCGCCCCCGTCCCGGACCCGGCCGCCGCCGCGGCGCGGACCGAGGACCGTTCGTACACGCGGATCCGCGCCCGACGCCACCAGCTCGTGGCGGGCGGGCTCGAAGCCCTGCGGCACGAGTACCCGCCGTTGCGCCACTACGACGAGACGCAGTGGGAGCGGACCCGGGAGGACCTCGGGCACGTCGTCGAACACCTCGCCGCCGCCGTGTACATCGACGACGGGCACCTCTTCGCCGAGTTCGCGCTGTACACGGCCCGCGTGCTCACCGCGCGCGGGGTGCCCGCGCACTGCCTGCTGCCCGCGTTCGCCGCGCTCCGGCAGCAGCTCTCCGCCCACAGGCGGGCCTGCCGCATACTGCACCGGGCGCACCGCGCGGTGGCCGCCTTCGCGGCGGACCTCAGGACGGCGGATCTGGTCCCCGGCCCCCGGGCGGTGACGACCGGGGCCGAGACGGGGACGGGCACGGCGACGGGGACGGGCACCGCGACGGGGACAAGGCCGGACGCGACGACCGGGGCGGGCGCGGGCGCGGCGACGGGAACGGGAACGAAGAAGGAACGCGTCCCCTCCCCCGTGCGCATCCGGGCGAAGCAGCACCGGGCTCCCGCCGGCGGGGACGCGGCCGGCGGCGCCGTCCCCCTCCCCCTCGCCGACCAGGGGCGGGAGCAGCGGTAGCGCCCGGCGCGGCGAGCGGGAAGCCGTGCCGGAAGCCGAGCGGGAGCGGCGACCGACCCCGCTCCGGCCCCTCTCCGGCCCCGACCCGCCGTGGGGGCGGTCGTACCCGGTGGTGGCCACCCGTGCGTGAGAGGCTGCCGCACGCGGGCCAGGACGGACCTCGCGGGAGGAAACGGTTCGGGACGGCGGGAATCGGCGCGGCGGGGCACGGCCTGGAGGAGCACGGATGCGCGGGAACCGGATCGGACTCCGCGCCTTCCTCGTCGCGGCCGTCGGCGGCGCCCTCGTCGGGCTCATCGGGGGTGCCTTCCGCTGGTGCCTGGGCCACGCCGACGAACTGCGCACCGCGTACGTCCGGACCGCCGAGGGCCTGGGGGCCGCCGGGATCCTGCTGCCCGTCGGCCTGACCGCGGCGGGGGCCGCACTCGCCTGCCTGATCGCGCGGCTGGTGCCGTACGCGGCGGGCAGCGGCATCCAGCACGTCGAGGCGGTGTGGCGGCGACAGTCCGACGCCCTGTCCCTGTGGTTGGTCCCGGCCAAGTTCGTCGGCGGGGTCGTCGCGATCGGCTCGGGGCTGGTCCTCGGCCGGGAGGGCCCGGTGGTGCACATGGGCGCCTCGGTCGGCGCCCTCGCCGGGCACCACACCCGTCAGGACCCCGAGGACGCCCGGATGCTGCACGCCGCGCTGGGCGGGGCCGGACTGGCGGCCGCCTTCACGGCTCCGCTGGGCGGGCTGTTGTTCGTGTGCGAGGAGGTCACCGCGAGCGTCCGGCCGCGCCTGGTGCTGCTCACCCTCGTCGGGACCGTGTCGGCCGCGCTGAGCTGCCGCCTGCTGGTCGGGGACGCCCCGGTGCTGCCGATGCCGGACCTGCCCGTGCCACCGGCCTGGAGCATGCTCCTCTTCCTGCTCCTCGGGGTGGCGGCCGGGGTGGCCGGTCCCGCCTACGGTCTGCTGGTGGTCCGCACCCTCGACGCGGCCGAGGGGTTCACCCGCGTCCACCCGGTGGTCCGGGCCGCCGTGATCGGCGCGGTGGTGGGCGCGCTGATGTCGATCGAGCCGCTGCTCGCCAGCGGCGGGGACCAGTTGAGCGAACGGCTCCTGGCCGGCGGAGCACCGGCCGCCGCGGCCCTGGCCGTGTACTTCGCGGTGCGCTTCGTGGCGGGTCCGCTCAGCTACGCGGCGGGAACCCCGGGCGGGCTTTTCGCCCCCCTGCTGGCCCTGGGCGCGCTGCTGGGGGCCCTGACGCACGCGCCGGTGGCCGCGTGGCTCCCGGCGGACGCGCCCGGGGCGGCGGCCTTCGCGGCCGTGGGCATGGCGGCGCTCTTCACCGGGGTCGTCCGGGCCCCGCTGACAGGCATCGTGCTCGTCCTGGAGATGACGGCGAACGCCGCCCTGCTGCTGCCCCTGCTGCTCGCGTGCGCGGCGGCCACCCTCACGGCGACCCGCCTCGGCAGCGCCCCGCTGTACGACACCCTGCGGCAGCGCATGCTCGCCCGCCCCTGAGCGGGACCGACCCGAGCGAGGCCGAACGGTGCGCGGCGGTCCCGCCGACCGGCGCCGGCGGGGCCGCCGCGCCCGGGGAACGCCCGCCCCGAGCGGCCGGCCGGCCGTCCGCACACACGTACGTTTGGAATCCGTGAAGGCGCGCATACGCGCAGACACAACAGTTCGCCTCTCCCAGAAGGAGACCTTTCATGGGCATCATCGCGTGGATCCTCATCGGGCTGCTCGCCGGCTTCATTGCGAAGGCGCTCATGCCGGGCCGTGACCCGGGCGGCGTCATCATCACCATCCTGATCGGCATCGCCGGCGGTCTGCTCGGCGGCTGGCTCGGCAAGGTCATCTTCGGCGTCGACTCCATCGACGGCTTCTTCGACCTCTCCACCTGGATCGCCGCGATCGTCGGCTCCATGATCCTGCTGGCCCTTTACCGGGTCTTCACCGGCGGGCGACGACGCGCCTGACCCGTCCGTCCCGGAACACCGCGTCACCGCGGCACCGCGGCCCCTCAGCACCCGATCACCGGGTCGCAAGGGGCCGCGCGGCCGTTCCGGCCCGACCGTGGGGGAAGATGGGGGTCCACCCCGGCAGGGAGCCGTGGTGCGAGGTCACGACAGCGACGGGGCGGAACGCCCGGCTCGACGACGCCGGCGCGAGGACGCGCGGGCGATAGGGCACGCGGGCGCGAGGCGTGACCCACGGCGGAAGTGAAGGAGCGGGCGCGTGGCGGTCGGGGTGCACCATCCGGTGGAGGACGCGGAGTTCGACTTCGTCCTCGGACAACTGCCGGGACCGGTCCTCGCCTACTTCTGGGGGGTGTGGGCCGCCCCCTGCAAGACCCTGGAGCCGGTGGTGAAGGAACTGGCCCGGGAGTACGCGGGGCGGGTGGCCGTCGTCCGCACGGACATCGTGCGCTGCCCCGCGGCCGTCAAACGGTACGGGGTCCTCGGCGCCCCCACGTTCGTCCTGCTCCGCAACGGCGAGGCCGTCGCCTCGACCACGGAGGCCGTCGACGCCCCCACCCTCCGCGCCTTCCTGGACGCCCACCTCTGAGGGGGAGGACGGGAGGCGGGGGCCCTTCAGTCTCCGTTCGGGCTTCCCTCGGCATCCCGTCGGCATTCGTCGGCATTCCGTCGGCTCCGCTCGGTCCCCGCGGCCTCCCCGGGTAATCCCGCGGACTACGGCCCCGCGTCCGGCTCGGGTGCGACCTGCGGGGTGTCGTAGCGGGTCGTCAGCTCCTCCATGACCTCCCAGGGGATCTTGAGGGCAGCGTCGATCATCCCGGCCGCGTGCCACAGGCCGATCGCGTCCAGGGCCTCCGCGGACCGGCGGCAGATCAGCTCGTCGAGCTCCGCCATGCGCGTACCGGAACGGTCCCGTTCGGCCAGGTCCGCCGGGGCCGTCGCCTCCCGCAGCCGCTCCGCGACCGCCGCCATCCGCTCCCGCTCCTCGGTCAGCGGGTACAACGGGCGCAGCGCAGCGAGGATCTCCTCGTCCGACACCTCACGCACGGGAACCACTCCTCCGCTCCGGGCCCCCGACCCAGCGTCCTGGGGCGCACCCCGGCGATCATGCCAAAGCGGGTCGAAGCCCCGAGGCGCGACACCCGCGCCGTCGACGGCCCCGAGGGCTCGGAGTTCGGGGCCGTCGGCGCGCCTGGGTGGGGTGTACCGGCTCGCCGGCGCGGGGTGAAGGGTCCGGTGTCAGGTGGAGGAGATGGCGTAGGCGACGGCCCCCAGGGCGGAGGCGCACGGCCAGGTTCGGCCGCCGCAGCCGCAACAGCGGGGTTCGGTTCGGTTGCTGGGAGCGTGTTTGTCGAGTGCCCGGCCGGTGATCCGGCGGACCGTGCGCTCATCGGCGCTCAGACCTGGGTGGTTGTCCCTGCAGAGGGCCACCGCTTGGTCGTACTCGTGCAGATCCTGTCGTAGCTGCCCGTCCACGGCGCTGAGCGTACGTCCGCCGGGCCTGCGGGGACACCCCACGGAACGTCACGATTCGGCCAGGAGGGCCGGGTTGTGGCCACGGGTGCCGCTGCGCGGGGACTTCTCCCCGACTCGTCGCTCCCGGAATCGGGGCTGCGGCGGGTCGTGGGCCTCGGGCCGCTCACGCGCCCTGCCCCCGCACAGCCCCGACCGGGCACGGGGACGGTTTCGTGACAGGAGGCGGAGATACCGGTCGTACAAGATCCATAGAGTCCTACCAGCAGCCCGCCAGACCTGACCGGATGAAAGCCCGACAGAGACAACGCGGCATGCGGCTCTCCCTGCCCACCAGACGAAACGTTTCAGGAGTCGTTATGCGTACCGCCACCCGTTCCGCCCTTTCCGCCGCCCTCCTCGCCGGGGCGCTCCTCGTGCCCGCGGCCTCCGCCACGGCGGCCGGCTCCGGCTCCGCGCCGTCGAAGGCCCCTGCCTCCCCGGCCGTCTCCGCCGCCGCACGCGGGGCCGCCTCGGCCGTCGGAACGGAGCCCCTGACCGAGAGCCGGTACCTGGGGCAGGCCGTCGCCATCGGCAACGGGATCGTCGCGGTGCTGCGCAACAACGACAAGAGCGGTCCGGAGGCGTGGCTGCGGTACGTCGGCCCGAACTGGACCCCCGCGGACACGTACATGGTCCGGGTGGAGGGCCTGCTGGACACCCGCACCCCGGCCCAGCGGCTGCGCGGCCTCAAGACCGCGCTGGTGAAGCTGGACTCGGCGCGTCCCGAGCTGAAGGTCACCAAGGACGGCAGCACCAAGGTCGCCACGTACAAGCTCCCGGTGCGGAACTCGGACCACGGCCGGGGCTGCGTCTCGCAGGTCACCCGGACGTCGATCGGCGCGGGCGCCTTCGCCGACCTCACCACCTCCACCAAGGGCCCGCGGGCCGTCATCCGGGAATGGGCCGAGCCGACCGGGACGGTCGCCGTCATCGACCGTGACCACAGCCCCGTCGCCTACGCCCGCATCCTCAAGGCCGACTCCGCCAAGCCCGTCTTCGAGTGGCGGACCCAGCCGGGCACCCCGGGTCGACTCGCCTTCCCGAAGCTGCCGCAGGGCTGCACCGCCACCCCGCGCTGATCCGTCGGGGGCCGCCCACCCGGCGGGGCCCCGACACCCCGTCCTACTCGCAGCCCTCCCGGTGACCTCGTGCCTTCGAGGCCACCGGGAGGGCTTCCGTCGTCCCGCGTGGTGCGGTTCCGGTCGGCGGGGCGCGGCGTACGGTGTGCGGGCCGTGGGGACCAGCCCGCCCGAGTCGAGGAGGTCCGGTGGACGACGAGCGCACGAAGGGCAGGGGGGAGCCGGCGGGTGAGGCGGGCGGGCCGGGACGACGCCGTGTCCTCGGGCTCGCGGCGGCCCTCGCCGTCGCGGGGGCGGGCGCGGCCGGTACGGGCGCACCCGCCCGAGCCGCGGACACCCCGCACGCCGGCCCTCGCACCGCCCCTCCCGCCTCCGGCACCGGCCCCGACCCCGCCCGCGCCCGACGGGCCGTCAGCGGGTGCGCCGGCGTGGACGTGCGGGCGGAGAACCGTCTCCCCGGCGCCTCGGACTGGCGGATCACCACGCCCGGCAAGGCCCGCGCCCTGGAGGGGTACGCGGAACGCTGCTCGGTGCTGCCCGGCGAGACGATCGGGCTCCGGATCTCCACCTCGGCACCGCGCCACACCGTTTCCGCCTACCGCATCGGCTGGTACGGAGGGGCGGGGGCGCGTCTGGTGTGGCGGTCGGGGGAGTTGCCCGGTCGGCTACAGCCTCCGGTGCGCACCGATCCGGCGACGCGGACCGCGCGGGCGGACTGGGAGCGGACGGCGGAGATCCGTACGGAGGGCTGGCCCGAGGGGTGCTACCTGCTGCGGTTGGACGCCGTCGGGGCGCCGGCGCCGGCGCAGCGGTTCGTGCCGCTGACGGTGCGGTCGGCCTCGGCGGCGGACCGTACGGTGTTCGTCAACGCGGTCGGCACCTGGCAGGCGTACAACCGGTGGGGGGACGCCGACCTGTACGGCGGTCCCGACGGCAAGGCGGCCTCGCGCTCGCTGGCCGTGTCCTTCGACCGCCCGTACCGGAGCGCGAACGGCGCCGGCCAGTTCCCGCGCTACGAGGAACCGCTGCTCAGGCTCGCCGAACGCCTCGGTCTGCCGTTGGCCTACGCCACCGGACCCGACCTCGCCCGCGAGCCCGCCCTGCTGTGTGGGGCGCGGGCCGTGCTCTCCCCCGGCCATGACGAGTACTGGAGCCCGGAGCACCGGCGGGCCGTGGCGGCCGCCCGGGACGCCGGCGCGAACCTGGCCGTCTTCGGGGCGAACTGCTGCTACCGGCGCGTGCGTTACGAGCACTCGGCGGTGGGCCGGGACCGGCTGATGGTCTGCTACAAGGACGACCACGCCCGCGACCCCGGCCGCCGGCTCGGCCTGCCGCCGACCAACGACTTCCGACGGCAGCCGCTCCCGGAGCCGGAGAGCGAGCTGCTCGGCGTGCTGTACGCCGGCTACCCGGTGGACGCCCCGTACGTGGTGGTGCGGCCGGAGCACTGGCTGCTGGCGGGCACGGGCGCGGTCGCCGGGGACTCGTTCGCGCACCTGGTGGGCGTCGAGTACGACCGGGTGGACCTGCGGTACCCGACGCCGCGGCCGATGGAGGTCCTGGCCCACTCCCCCGTCCTGCGCCGGGGCGTGCCCGGTACGGCGGACAGCGTGTACGCCTCGCTGCCCTCGGGGGCCGGGCTGTTCGCGACGGGCACCATGCGGTGGGTGGAGGCCCTGGAGGCGCGGGGCCCGGGCGGCGGAAAGGGCAACCACGGGCTCGACGGCCGGGCCGGGGACTTCGTCCGCACCGTCACGGAGAACGTGCTCCGGGCCTTCGCGGCGGGCCCCGCCGGCCGCGCCCGCCCCGCCCGGGACTCGGTCGACCTGCACTACGGCCGCGACGGCAAGCCCCTCGCGGAGGGCGGAGCGGGTGCGACCGGCCGGGAGGGCGGCGAGCGCGGCGAGGGCGGCGAGGCGGATCTCGGTGACGCCGGTGAGGGCTCCGCGCGCGAGAAGGAGTGAGGAGCGGCGCGTGTCCCCGGTGAAGGGGTGGTGCCGGTGAAGAGATGGTGCCGGTGAAGGGTGGGGCCGCTGCCCCGGCTGGCCCAACGCCCGGCGTGTGGCCGAAAACATATGTCCTTATATGGCTATTTTCATGGGGTGCGTCGACTCGTCACCGCCCTCACCGTCCTCACCACCCTCGCCACGGGCGCCGTCCTCGCGGACGCCCCCGGCGGTCGGGCCGCCACCGGCCGCGGCACCAACGTCCTGATCGTCGGCACCGACAGCCGCGCCGGGCTCTCGAAGGCCGAGAAGAACCGGCTGCACGTCGGCGGCGAAGGCTGCAACTGCACCGACGTGATGATGCTGGTGCACCTGTCCGCGAACGGCCGCCGCGCCACCGTGGTCTCCCTCCCCCGCGACTCCTACGTGGAGTACGCCGACGGCAGCGGAGTCCGCGGGAAGATCAACGGCGCCTGGAAGCGGGGCGGTGCGGCCCTCACCGTGAAGACGGTGGAAGCGGTCACCGGGCTGCGCGTGGACCATTTCCTCGAAACCGGCTTCCAGGGGTTCGAGAAGGCCGTCAACGGCCTCGGCGGGGCCATGGTCTGCACCGACCGCGCCGTCAAGGACGAGAACTCCGGCCTGGACCTCACCCCCGGCATCCACCACGTCGACGGCAACGGCGCCCTGCGCTACGTCCGCGCCCGCCACATCCAGCCGCGCTCGGGCGACCTGGGCCGGATGCGCCGTCAGCAGCGGGCCGTGTCCGACCTCCTGACCCGGCTCACCCTGGAGGGCGCGCTCGCCGACCCCGCCGCGGCCGCCGCCACCGCCCGCACCCTGCTGAAGTCCGTACGGCCCGCCGAGGGCACCACCCTCTCCGACCTGGTCCGCCTCGGAACGGCGCTGGGACGGCTGGACCCGGGGCAGACGGAGTTCGCGACCGTCCCGCTGCGGGAGTTCGACCACCGGGTACCCGGGGTGGGCTCCACCCTGCTCTGGCACGAGGAACGGGCCGGCGCCCTGTGGAAGGCCATCGCCGAGGACCGGCGGATCCTCGGGGACCGGCGGATCCAGCCCGCGGCCAACGCCCCGGCGAGCCCCTCGTCGGTCCGGGTCCGCGTGGACGAGGCGGAGACGGCCAAGGCCCTCAAGGCCGCCGGGTTCGTCGTCACGGACACCTCCGCCAAGGCACCGAAGACCCGCCCCGACGGCCCGCCGGTGATCCGCTACGCGCCGGGGGCCGAGCTCCAGGCCGCCACGCTGGCCGCCGCGCTGCCGGGCGCCGGACGTCAGGTCGTACCCGGTCAGGACACCACCCTCGACCTGTCCGTCGGGACACGGCTCCCCCGCGTGCAGCGGGCCGTCTGGGACCGCAACGTCGCCGACGGCGCCCCGATCACCGGCGCCCGCCTCGGCTGCGCCGGCACCGCGACGGCGGCCGCGGGACCGACCGCCGCCAAGAAGCCCACCACGACGCCCCGGGGCTGAAGGGCCTCGGGTCTGAGGGGTCGGTCGACTGAGAGGTCGGTCGCCCGGTCGGCTGAGGGTCGGGGCCGGCGGCGGGCCTCTCAGACCGTCGCGTCGAGATCGTCCGCGTAGTACTCGATGGCCCGGCGGTACCTGCCCACCGCCGGATCGGTGCTGCCGGCCGCGAGGAGGCGCAGCAGGAGCCGCATCGCCTCCTGGTGCTCGCCCGTGTTGTGGAGGGCCATGGCCAGGAAGGCGCGCAGGGCTCCGTCGTCGGGGAACTCCTCGGTCCCCCGCCGCAGGGTGGTCACGGCGTCCTCGTAGCGGCCCAGGATCCGGTAGGTGCTGCCGAGTCCGAGCAGGGCGCCGCTGCGGCTCTCGGGGTCCAGCCCCGGGGTGAGGGCCAGGGCGCGCTCGTAGTGGGGCACGGCCTCCGCTTCGAGTCCGAGCACGTCATGGGCCCAGGCGGTCTGGTAGGCGGTCTCGGCGTGCTCAGGGTGCGCGGCGGAGAGCGCGAGGAGCCGCTGCCGGGCCTCCTCCTGCTGCCCCTCCTCACGGAGCCGTACGGCCTCGGCCAGTGCCGACGCCCCCACCCAGGGGCTCCCGCTCTCGCCCCCGTTCCCGCGGCCGTTCCCGCTGCCGTCGCCGGTCTGTGCCCGGCCTGCTTCCCCGGACTGCGCACGCTGCTCGCTCATGCCGACGATCCTCGCACGACCGAACGGATGAACGGCGGAGCAGCGGAACGGCGGAGCGGCCGCCCGCAGGGCCCACCCTCCCCTGATCGCCCCGTCACACGGTGCCCGTCCCGTCCACCGGCCCGGCTTCGGCGAGGGCGTCGCCGAGAGGGGTGCGGCGGTAGAGGACCCGGCGGCCCTGGCGGGCGCGGGCGACGAGGCCGGTGCCGTGCAGGACGCGCAGGTGCTGGGAGACCGCACTGGGCGTGACCCTGAGGCTGCGGGCCAGCTCGATCGTGGCCAGGGGTTCGGCGAGCAGGGCCAGCAGGCGGGTCCGCGGGGCCCCGATCAGCCGTTCCAGGTCCGGGCTGCCCGGCCCCGGCGCCTCGCCGACCGACCACAGGGTGGCCACGCCTCGGCTCGGGTAGAGCAGCGAGGGGGCCTCCTCCGGGCCCGTGGGCGGAGCCGGTTTGTGCGCGAAGACGGAGGGCACGAGGAGCAGCCCGCGGCCTCCGGCGCGGGTCTCGTACCCGCCGATCGTGCGGTGGACGCGCAGGACGCCCCGGCTCCCGCCGTCCTCCCAGCGGACGTTCGGGTGCACGTCGGCGAAGAGCAACCGGGCGCCGCCGCGCGCCAGTTGGCCCGCCCGGTAGGTCATGTCCGCCTCGGCGACGGAGCGGATCCGCGGCCAGTACGGGCGCACCGCCGCCTCCCAGTAGCGCTCCAGCAGGTCGCAGACGGTGTCCCGGAGCTCGGCGGCCCGCTCGTCCCCGCTCTCGGCGGCGCGGACCGGTTCGGGCAGCGGATCCGGGGCGTGGGCGGCGGCCAGGTCCCGACGGACCAGCTCGGGCGGGGTACGGCGGACCCGCGCCAGCTCCTCCCCGAAGGGGGCTTCGAACACGGCGGGCGGCGGGGTCAGGAAGTCGGGGAGGGTCAGCCGCTCCGCGACCAGGGCCATCAGCAGGCCGGTGTCGAGGCCCCCGATCCGGCCCAGTACGGACCGCCGCCACGGCAAGTGCAGGGCCGACAGCCCCGGGTCGCGCAGCACCCGCAGGCTCAGCACGGTCTCGCCGAGCGGGGACAGGGCGAAGCGGGTGCGGGCCAGGTCCTCGACCCCGAGCTCGAAGCTGATCATTAAGCCTCAGGCTACATCCATTGGCACCGCGCGGCCGGTGGCGTGGACTCTCCCCGTGACCACCCCGACCCCGCACCCGCCCCACGCGTCAGCCGTCCCCCCGGCCGTCTCTCCGCCCGCCCCCCCGTCGGCTCCCCCGGCCGCCTCCCCGTCCGCCTCCTCCGCGGCACCCTCCCCCGGGCCCGGCGGCGGCCTGGGGCGTCGCCTGCTGCTCCTCCTGTCGGTGGCGTGCGCCGTGGCCGTCGGGAACCTGTACTTCCCCCAGGCCATCGGCCCGCTGATCGCCTCCGACCTCGGGGTACCGGCGGACTCCGCCGCCACGGTCGTCACCGCCACCCAGATCGGCTACACCGCTGGCATGGTCCTCCTGGTACCGCTCGGCGACCGCGTCCGGCACCGCACCCTCCTGGTGGTCCTCCTCGCCCTCACGGGCGTCGCGCTGCTCGCCGCCGGCTGCGCCCCCGCCCTCGCTCCGCTGGCCGGGGCGAGCGCCCTGGTCGGCCTGTGCACGGTGGCCGCGCAGGTCATCAGCCCCCTCGCCGCCGGGCTCGTGGCCCCGGACCGGCGCGGCGAAGTGGTCGGCACCCTGCTCAGCGGCTCCACCGGCGGGATGCTCCTCGCCCGGACGTTCGGCGGTTCCCTCGGGGAGTGGCTGGGCTGGCGCGCCCCGTACCTGGTCGCCGCCGTCACGGTCCTGCTCCTCGCGGCCGTCATGGCCTGCGCCGTACCCGTCACCGAACCCTCGCCGGAGGCGGTGCGCCGCCCCTACCCCGCCTACCTCGCCGAACCCTTCCGCCTGCTCCGCACCGAGCCGGAGCTGCGCCGCTCCTGCTGGTACCAGGCCACCGTCTTCGGCGGGTTCTCCGCCGTCTGGACCTGCCTGGCCCTGCTCCTCACCGGTCCCGCGTACGGGCTGGGCGCCCACGCCGTCGGCCTGCTGGCCCTGGTGGGCGCGGCGACCATGCTCGCCACTCCCGGCATCGGTCGTCTGACGGACCGTCACGGGCCGCGCCCGGTCAATCTGGCCGCCCTGCTGGGCACCCTCCTGGCGGCGGGGGTCCTCCTGGGCGGTTCGGCCGGCGGGGCCCGGGGGCTGGTCGCCCTGACCGCCGGGACGCTGCTGTTGGACCTGGCCATGCAGGCCGGGATGGTCGCCAACAAGACCCGCGTGTACGCCCTCCGCGACGACGCCCGCAGCCGCCTCAACACCGCCTACATGACCTGCGGTTACCTAGGCGGCACCCTCGGCTCCTGGCTCGGCCTGCGCGCCCACGCCGCCTTCGGCTGGCCCGGGGTATGCGCCCTGACCGCACTCCTCGCCGTCGTCGCGCTCGCCCGTCTCCTCGTCCCGAGCGGCGCGGAGCGGCCCGCGGCACCCGCCTGATCCGGCCGCGGGGCACGGTCCGGGCCGGGCGACACGCGAGCGCCCCCTCCCGCTGTTCGGCGGGAGGGGGCGCGGTGCTTCGTCCGACGGGGGCGCCGGGGCGACGGCGGCGAGGGCTACTGGCCCACGCGGCCGTCCACGCATTCGCGGAGGAGGTCGGCGTGACCGGCGTGGCGGGCGTACTCGTCGATGCGGTGCACGAGGAGTTCCCGTACGACGATGTCCTCGCGGCCGATCCGGGCCCCGAGGTCGTCCTCGTGGCGGGCGAGGGCCGCGTCCGTCTCGGCCTGTTCGCGGGCCAGGTCCTCGTACGCCTCGTCGACCACGGCCGGGTCGGCCACGGCTCCGAGGAAGTCGTCGTCCTTGTCGCCGTAGAGCTTGGGCTGCGGTTCGCCGTCGGTGATCCAGTTGCGCCAGTCCCGTTCCACCTCGGCGAGGTGCCGGAGCAGGCCGAGGAGCGACATCGTGGACGGGGGCACCGAGCGGCGGGCCAGCTGCTCGGCGTCGAGGCCCTCGCACTTCATCAGGAGGGTGAGGCGGTAGTCCCGCAAGAAGTCGTGGAGGGTGGCGAGTTCGCCCTCCGGCCCGTCGTCGTCCCGGTCGCGGGGGTCGTCGTCAGGGTCGGCCCACATGTCGGGGTACACGGTCGCCTGCGTCCACCGCTCGGGTGCGTCGGTACTCATGCGGTCATGATCGACGGCGGGGCGGGCCGCCGCCACCGATTTTCGGACCGGGACGGGGGCAGCGGCGGCGGCCACGGCCGGGGGCGCGTCGGGTGGTGGCCCGCCGCGTTCAGTCGGCTCGTCGGGCGCGTTCGACGTTCTCGGTCCCTTCGGCGTGCTCGGCGTGCCCGGCGCTCTCGGCGCGTTCCCCGTGCGGGTTGGCCTCCGGGCCCTCGGTGCTGAGGAGGACGACCACCGCGTCGGCTCCGAGGCCGAGTCGGGCGCGACGGTCGGAGGCCCCGGGGCCGGTGAGGGCGGTGCGCAGGCCGGCGAGGGCCGCCGCGCCGCAGGGGCCGGCGGGGAGGCCGAGGGTCGCGAGGTCGGCGGCGGCGCGGGTGGCGGCGGCGTCGGTGACGGAGACGGCCGCGTCGATCCCGGCGGAGAGGTACGGCCAGGCCAGCGCGGACACGGTGCCGCAGTTGAGGCCCGCCATGACCGTGCGGCCGGTGTCGACGGTGACGGGTGCGCCGTGCAGCAGGCTTTCGAGGAGGCACGGGGCGGCTTCGGGCTCGACGGCGAGGAGGGCGGTGGGCGCTGCCCCTCCGCCGGCGGGGTGGGCGGGCCGGTGGGTGGTGGGGCGGGCGGTGTGCGTGCCGCGGTAGTGGGTGACCACGGCTTGGGCCAGGGAGCCGACCCCGACGGGGACCGCCACCAGCGCGGGCGTTCCCGCGCCGGCGACGGCCAGTTGCTCGTCGATCTCGGCGCAGAGGGTGGCGTAGCCCTCGACGATGCGGCCCGGGACCTCCTCGTAGCCGGGCCAGGAGGTGTCCTGGACGAGGGCCGTGTCCGGCAGCTCGGCCTCGCGCGCGGCCCGGAGCACGGCCTCGTCGTACGAGCCGGGTACGGGGACCACTTCGGCCCCTTCGGCGGCGATGGCCGCGACGGCCGCGGGGTGCACGCCGTCGGGTGTGAAGATCCGCGCGGGCCGGCCGGCGAGGCGGGCCGCGCGGGCCACGGCGCGGCCGTGGTTGCCGTCGGTGGCGGTGATCAGGGTGGGGCCGGGGCCGGGTCGTCCGTCGAGGATCCGGTGCACCGCCCAGAAGGCGCCGAGGGCTTTGAAGGCGGGCAGGCCCAGGCGGGCGGACTCGTCCTTCACGAAGACCCGCCCGAGATCAAACTCGGCAGCGAGGGACGGGAGTTCGACCAGAGGGGTCGGGGCGTACCCGGGCAGCCCGCGGTGGAAGGCCCGGGCCGCGGGATCCACGGGCGCGCAGGTCCACTCCCTGGCGGCGGGGCGCGCGTACCAACGGGGCGCCCGGGGCGGAGGGGAATCGGCGGCCGCCGCGGAGCCGATGGCCTGGGCGCTGGGTCCGGCACTGCCGCCGGGAGTGGTGATCACGCGGCCCAGCCTGCCGTGCCCGCCCCGGGCGGGCCCGGCGAACGGCGGGAGCGGCCGGTGATGCCGATCACAGTCCGATCGTTCGGGCCGGGCACGGACCCCCGGGAGCGGCAGCGAGCCGCGGCCGGAGGAAGATCCCCTCGCCCCCGGAACGACCGCGGCCCCCCGCCCGAGCGGCATCCGGCGAGGGATGCCGCAGGACGAGGGGTCCACGGGTTCGAGGCTCAAGCAAGCACCGTGACAGCCTTTGCTGACGAGTCGTCAGTTGTTGGAGCCCACGATGTTGTTGTGGCCGGCGTTGAAGACGTCGTCCGCGGCGAACTGCAGCCAGTCGCCGAAGACGATCGTGTAGGAGGGCTGCGGGCGGAAGTCGACGGCCACATCGGCGCTCGCGATGCCCGCGGAACCCATGACGATGGCGCCGGCGGCGAGGGCGGAGAGGAGAGTACGCATGATGACCTCTTTCAGCAGGGCGAAAAGGGACTGGCCCCACCCTGACCCGCCCCGCGCGCTCCCCCACGGCTCCCGAGCGGTGCGGCGCCCGCCTTCAACCGATCGGCGGCGGCCGATCGGCCCCAACGGCGCGGCAGATGGACGCACCCAGGCCGCGACCCGCGCCTCGACCGCACCACACGCCCGGCAACACGCCTTCCAGCACACCGGATCACACACATCTCATGTGTCACACATGATGCATGAATCACATCTGCCACACGGATCGCCGCCACCGGCCGTCGGGCGCCCGGCCCGAAAACCTGTCGCGGTGCGGGGTCGTTCGAGCGGAGACTTACGGGTGGAGCACGACGCACGGCACCCGGGCACGAGAGACGCACGGCACCCACGCACGAGGAGAGTGACCGGAGCTGACGTACGACCGGGACACCCTGCCCCTCCCCGAGAACCGCGTCCCCCGCGTCACCTACGAGTTCCTCCGGAGCTGGGACGCCTTCGACCCGGCCCGCCACGCGTTCGCCTGGGACGAGGACGAGGAGGCCCGGCTCCGCGACCTGGTCCGCGAGTGGGTGCCGCCGGTGCTCTCCGGCACGGCCGGCTGGTGGCAGGGCGAGAGCTGGTGCGAGAGCCAGATCGACGGGATCCTCCGGGAGCGCTACGGCCCCTGGGCCTGGGGATGGAACTGGATCCATCGCGACGGCGGGCCCGTCGGCGGCTGGACGGGCCGGACCACCTCGGTGACGACCCCGGAGGAGACCGCGGAACGGGTCGTGAACGCGCTGTTGGAGTGGCGGGAGTGGCTGGAGTGGACGGCCCGCCGCTTCGCCGAGCTGGCACCACCGCCCGATGCCACGCCCGAGGACCGCAGTTGGCACCTGGAACGGGCCTGCGTCCGGCTCGTGAACCACACGATGGACTCGGGCGCGGACAACGCCTGGCGCGGTCAGACCTCGATCGTCCTGTGCTGGTTTCTCACCAGCACCGGCCTGACCGCGGCCGAGGCCGAGCGGGCCGTGGAGGAGGCCATCGGGGGACGGTTCGAGAGCTGGGTCGTCCCGGAGCCGATGCTCGTCGAGTCCGTCGGCGAGGACCTCGCCCTCGACCTCACCGGCCACGCCCCGTACCGGGACCACCGCGAACGGGCGGCGCTGGAGGCCTTCCATGACCGCGGCCGTCGCTGACAGCCTGTCGATCTGGCTGCGGGTACGCCGAGAGGCCGACTGGCGGGGCGCTCCGGACCTCCGACCCCTGCCCGTCGACCGGGACGGGTTCCGCTGCTGGTGCGCGGGGCCCGTGCGGCGGCGGGACCCGGTCCGAGCCGAGCGTCTGCTCGCCGCCTACGCCTCGGCCCGGGAGGACGCCGCACTCCGCGCGCCCCTGGACTTCGCCCTGCTCGCTGGGTGGCAGTGCCGGGTCCTCGGTACCCCGGAGGCGCCGTTCCGCCGGGGCGACGCCTACGCGAAGGGCGGTCGCGAGCGGTACGGCCTGACCCCGCGCACCCGGGCCGCGTTCGAGTCCTGCCTGCGCGCGGCGACCGATCCGGACCTCCCCGCGGCGGCGCGCGCGGCCCGGGCCGCCCTCGACGTGGCCTTCTTCCACCCCTTCGCGGACGGCAACGCCCGCGCCTCGCTGCTGGTCCTGGTCCACGTCCTGGCCCGGGAGGGGATCGTCCTGCCCGAGGTCGGCCCCCTCCTGACCACCCGCTACGCGGACGACCCGGCCGGCGCCGCCGACCTCGCCCTCCTCATCGGCCTCCTCCACCGCGGCCGCACCGGGCCGCACCGGAGGCGTCCTGGAGCGGCGGACCAGGTCCCGGCGCGCTCCCCGAGCCCGTGATCCGCGCTCAGCTCCGCGTCTCCTCGCCCCGTCCGACCGCGGCCGCACCGGGTATGACGAGGAGCTTGCCGGTGGTCCGCCGAGCCTCCAGATCGCCGTGGGCGCGGGCGGCCTCGGACAAGGCGTAGCGGCCCGTCACGGTGACCTCGAGTGCCTTGGACCGCACCCACTCGAACACGTCGGCGGCCCGTCGGAGCAGTTCGGACCGATCGGCGACGAAGTCCCCGAGGCTGGGACGGATCAGGGTCAGCGAACCGCCCTGGGCGAGCCGCATCGGATCGAACGCCGGTACGGCACCACTCGCCGCGCCGAACAGCACGAGATGGCCGCGGGCCCGCAGGGCGGCGAGACTCGCGTCGAAGGTCTGCGCGCCCACGCCGTCGAAGACGACCGGCAGTCCCTGACCGCCGTTGAGCCGCCTCACCTCGGCGGCGAGATCGTCGACCGAGGAGGAGAGGACCACCTCCGCGGCCCCGGCACGCTTCGCCCGCTCGGCCTTCGCCTCGGTCGACGTCGTACCGATCACCCTGCCGCCGAGATGGGTGACGAGCTGGGTCAGGAGCAGACCCATGCCACCGGCGGCCGCGTGCACGAGCACCGTGTCGCCCGCCCGGACCGGGTAGGCGTCCTTGACGAGATAGTGCGCGGTCATGCCCTGGAGGAGCACGGCGGCGGCGGTCTCGAAGTCGATGTCGTCGGGCAGCGGCACCAGTCGGGAGGCGTCCACGACGGCCCGCTCGGCGTACGAGCCGGGTATCTCCACCCAGCCGACCCTGTCCCCCACGGCGACGTCGACGACGCCGGGTCCGACCTCGACGACCGTGCCGGCGCCCTCCGTGCCCGGGGTGAAGGGGAGCGGAAGGCTGTACCGGCCCTCGCGGTGGTAGACGTCCAGGAAGTTGACCCCGGAGGCGGCGACGGCCACGACCGCCTCACCCGGACCCGGGCGCGGCGGGTCCACCTCGGCCTCCCGCAGTACCTCGGGACCGCCCACCTCGTACACCTGAATCGCTCGCATGACCCCTCCGTTGTCGGTTCACCTCCCACCAACTCCGCTGGTGGCGATCCGATTCCCGGCGGACGGTTCGGGTGCCGGCGGTTCAGGCGGAGGCGGTTCGGGTGGGGGCGGTTCGGCCGGCGGCCGTTTCGATGACCTCGTCCAGGACCTCGCGCGACCGGACGAGGTCGCCGATCATCCGGTCGATGCGGTCCCGCTCGGCGGCCAGTTCGGCCACCAGGGCCGGGGTGGCGCGCACCGACGGGCCACCGTCCTCGTCCCGCATGCAGGGCAGGATCTGTCCGATCTTGGCGCTGTTCAGCCCGGCCGCGTACAGCTCCTGGATGCGGATCACCCGGTCCACGGCCCGTTCGGAGAAGTCCCGGTGGCCACCGGGCGTCCGGTCCGAGGCCAACAGCCCCTGCTGCTCGTAGTAGCGCAGCGAACGCTCACCGACCCCGGTGCGCGCCGCCAGTTCACCGATCCGCATGGGCCACCTCACGCGTGGGTCCGTCGGTCCGTGTCGGGCACCCCGGTCCCTCGCACCCGGACCCCTGAACCCTTGAACCTGACACTGATGTCAGGTTCTACGGTACCGGCATGACGCAGACACGACAGACCCCCGCCGCCGCCTCCCGCCTCCTCTCCCCCGCCCGCCTGGGCCCCCTCGCCCTCCCCAACCGCCTGGTGATGGCCCCGCTGACCCGCAACCGCGCCGGAGCGGACGGAGTCCCCGGCGCGTTGATGGCCACCTACTACGCACAGCGCGCCTCCGCCGGCCTGATCATCGCCGAGGCCACCACCCCGAACGCCGTCGGCCGGACCTACCCGCACATCCCCGGCATCCACACCCCCGCGCAGACCGCCGGATGGCGCCGGGTGCGCGACGCCGTCCGGGACGCGGGCGGACGGATGTTCCTCCAGCTCCAGCACGGCGGCCGGATCGGCCACCCCGACACCAGCGGACACCTCCCCCTCGCGCCCTCGGCGGTCCCGCTCCCGGAACCGCTCCACACCCCCTCCGGCCTCCAGGACTCCGTCACCCCGCGCGCCATGACGGAAGCGGACATCCGGTCCACCATCGCCGACTTCGCCGACGCAGCCCGCAACGCCGTCGCCGCGGGCTTCGAGGGGGTCGAGGTGCACGCGGCCAACGGCCTGCTGCTCCACCAGTTCCTCGCCCCGAACACCAACCTGCGCACCGACCGCTGGGGCGGGTCGATCGAAGGGCGCCTCCGGTTCGCCGTCGAGGTGGTCCGGGCCGTCACGGAGGCCGTCGGCCCGGAACGGGTCGGGGTGCGGATCTCCCCCGGGGTGGAGGTCAACGGCGTGACGGAATCCGACACCGAGCGGCTGTACCCGGCACTCCTCGCGGCCCTCGTACCCCTGGAGCCCGTCTACCTGCACCTGGAGTACGCCGACCCGGACGACCCCGGCTTCGCACGACTGCGCGCCGCCTGGCCCGGCACCCTCGTCGCCAACCCCCGGCTCTCCCGCGAGGAACTCGCCGCCGACGCCGGCGCGGGACGGGGCGAACGGCTCCTGGAAGCCGGCGCCGACCTCGTCGCCCTCGGCCGCGGCTTCATCGCCAACCCCGACCTCGTGGAACGGCTGCGCACGGGCGCGCCCCTCAACGCCCTCCGCCCGGAGTTCCTGATGCACGTCCACGGCCCGGAGGGCTACACCGACTACCCCGCGCTGGACCGCGCCTCCTTCACCGCCGTCGTCTAAGAACGACGGGGCGGTGGCGGGGAAAGGGCGGCCGGCGAAGCGGAGGCGAGGGATCGGGGCGAGAGGTCGGGGCGAGGATCGGGGGCGAGAGATCGGCACGTGCCCGGGGCGCGGGCCTGCGGCCGGCGGGGCGGTCAGGCGGCCTGGCCGGTCGCGGCGAGGACGATCTCGCGGATCGTCACGTTCTGCGGCTGACCGTAGGCGTAGGCGACGGCCTCCGCGACGGTCACCGGGTCGAGGACCCCGCCCGCGGACTCCTTCCACTCCTCGTAGTCCCGCTTGATCCGCTCATCGCTGGTGTGGGAGAGCAACTCCGTCTCCACCGCGCCCGGGGCGATCGTGATCACGCGGACCCCGGTGGGGGCGACCTCCTCGCGGAGGTTCTCCGAGAGGGCGTGCACCGCGAACTTGGTGCCCACGTAGGCGGTGTGGTCGGGGAAGGTCTTGCGGCCCGCGATGGAGCTGATGTTGACGATCGTGCCCCGGCCGCGCTCGACCATGCCGGGCAGGACGGCGCGGATGCCGTACAGCACGCCCTTCACGTTCAGGTCGATCATGCGCTCCCACTCCTCCGGGGACTGGTCGACGATCCGTCCCAGGAGCATGGCCCCAGCGTTGTTGACGATCCCGTCCACCGGACCGAACCGTTCCTCCGCCTCCGCGACGGCCGCCACCAGCGCCTCGCGGTCGGTGACGTCCACCTTCCGGCAGAGGGTGTCGGGCAGGCCGAGCGCTTCGAGGCGGTCCAGCCGACGGGCGAGGAGCAGCAGCGGGTGCCCCTGCGCGGAGAGCAGGCGGGCCGTGGCCGCGCCGATGCCGGAGCTGGCGCCGGTGATGACGATCAGGGGCTTGGACATGTGATCCCTCGGTCCTCGGAGTGGTTCTCGTCGTCGTTCTGGTTCCGGTCCGGGTTCCAGACTTGGTTCCGGTCCTGGTTCCGGTCCGGGTTCCGGTCCGGGTTCCGGTATCCAGCAGAACACTGCGGGCGGAGGTCCGCGCCCCGGCAGCCGGGGAAGGCCGGACCGGGGGTCCGGCAGACCCCCCTTCCCGGCCACCGCTCCGGCCGGTACCCCCCTAGCCTGGAGGAATGAGCACGTCAGACGGGACAGCGGGAATTCCGGGCCCCTCGGGAACCGGGGGCGGGAACGACCCGGAGGGCTCCGGTCCGGACCTCGGGACCCGGGGTCCGGGAACGGGGGACTTGGGAACGGGGGGCTCGGGAACGGGCCCCGGCGCGGCCGGCGGGCCGGGCGCGCCGGCCGCCCATGCCGACCTCCGCGAGTTCCTGCGCTCCCGGCGGGCCCGGATCGGACCGGCCGAGGCCGGGCTGGGGCCGGAGACCGGGGGACGCCGCGTCCCCGGGCTGCGCCGCGAGGAGGTGGCCCGGCTGGCGGGCATCAGCGTGGACTACTACGTGCGCCTGGAGCGCGGCCGCAACACGAACGCCTCCGACACCGTGCTGGAGGCCGTGGCCCGGGCCCTGCGCCTGGACCCGACCGAACGCGCCCATCTGTTCGCCCTGGCCCGTCCCGGCTCCGCGGAGGGTGCCGTTCCAGGCCGTCCGGGGCGCGCGGGCGCCGAGGGCCCGGCGGCGGCACGGCGCCGGGTCGGGAGCCCGCAGCGGGTCCGTCCCGGCCTGCTCCGACTGCTGGACTCCCTCATCGACACCCCGGCGATGGTCATGGGCCACCGACTCGACGTACTGGCCGCGAACACCCTGGCCAAGGCCTTCTACACGGATTTCGACGCCCTGCCGCACCGCGAGCGGAACCTGGCCCGGTTCCTCTTCCTGGACCCGGCCGCCCGCACCCTCATCGGGGACTGGGACACCGCCGCCCGCGGGGCCGTGGCCGCCCTGCGCCTCTACGCGGGTCGGCACCCGCAGGATTCCCGGCTCACCGAGCTCATCGGGGAGCTGGCCGTGCGCGACGAGGACTTCCGGCAGTGGTGGGCCGACCACGAGGTGGCCGCGTACACCCACGGCACCAAGCGGTACCTGCACCCGGTGGTCGGCGAGGTGGTCCTGGAGTACGAGTCCCTGAGCCCGGCCGACGACCCCGACCAGGCCCTGTACCTGTACACGGCCGAACCCGGCAGCCCCTCCGCCCACGCCCTGCGCCTCCTCGGCAGCTGGTCGGCGACGCGACGCACCACCACCGAGCCGGGCCGCCCGCCGGGCGCCTGAGCGGGCCGGCCCGAGGGGGCACGTGACCGGTCCTGACCTTCAGGACCGTTCCGGTTCGAGTGTCGGTGTCGGTGTCGGTTTCGATGTCGGTTCCGGACCGGTCAGGCGGGCGAGGCCCGCCGCGTACCGCTTGAGGCCGGGCGAGATCTCGCCGCCGGCCGCGAGCAGGGCCTGGGCTCGGGCGGACTGTTCCCGCAGGCAGGTCGGCGTGGTCGGACCGGTGCCGTCCCGTACGGAGCTCTCGGCGGCGTACAGGACGGGGCGGGTGTCGGCCGGGTTGAGCAGGGTCAGGGTCGGGGTGGTGACGCGGGAGCCGTCCGCCGCCGAAAGGGTGACGGTGAAGCTGAAGACCACGGGCAGCGAGCCGTCCGGGGAGGCTTCGGGGCCCACCGTGAAGGCGAGGTCGCGGGCCCCGCCGGCGGGCAGCGTGAGGTCGAGCGGGCGGGTGAGCGTGAAGGGCAGGGTCCGTCCGGAGGGCACGCGCACGTCGTAGCGCGGCAGGATCCGGGAGGTGCCGGCCCCGTAGGGGCAGCCCAGCTCGGTGGCCGTACCGAACAGGAACCCGGCGCCCGTCAGCCGCAGCGGTCGCGCCCCGTCGTTGCGGACCTCCACGGTGGCCACCGCGGACCGCCAGCCCGGGATCGGCGGCTGCGAGGCACCGTCCAGGGTCCAGTCGGCGACGACGTCCGTCTCCCGGTCCACGTCCGCTCCGGCCAGGACCAGGCCGGAGCCGGTACCCGCCCGCTCCCCCGGCGGGTCGCCTCCCGGCGGACGGAGCTGGAGCAGGGCCAGGACGGCGGCGGCCCCACCGAGACAGGCCAGGGCGGCGACGAGGACCGTGCGCCGACGACTCCGGGCACCGCGCGGCACCGCCGGTCCCCACCCGCCTGCTCCCCGCCCGTCCCCGCTCCGCCCCTCGCCGCCCCGTGTCCCTCGCCTTGCGCTCACCGCGCCTCCCGATGCCGGTCGGTCCCTCCAGATCAGCACTCGGGGCGGCCGGGCGCACCACGGGGCGCGGTGCGGGCCGGCTCAGCGGGACCAGACGGTGCCCCGGGCCTCGTATTCGAGCATCGCTTCCAGTCCGAAGGCGGTGTCGGGGCCGAGCTCGCGGCGTACGAGCCACAGGGCGAGTTCCAGGCCGGAGGTGATGCCGCCGGCGGTGACCAGGTCGCCGTCGTCCACGACCCGCGCCTCCTTCACCCGCCCGCCCTGCGCGGCGAGGTCCGGGCGGGCCTTGTGGTGGGTGGTGCAGGGGCGCCCGGAGGTCAGCCCCGCCGCGGAGAGGAGCATCACGCCCGTGCACAGCCCGCTGAGGGTGAGTCCGGGCCGGGCGGCCTCGCGCAGGGCGCGCGGCAGGGTGCCCTTGCGGATCTCGGCCCACACGCCCGGGTCCTCCCGGCGGGCGTACCCGCCGCCGGGTACGACGATCACGTCCGCCGCTCCGGGCTCCCAACCGTGCTCGACGCGGACCCGGGTGCCGTACGCGCCCCGGACGTACCCGGGCCGGCCGGCCGTCACGTACCGGACCGCCACGGGTCGGGTGGTGAAGAAGCGGGCCGCCGAGAACACCTCGTACGGTGCCGCGAAGTCCAGCTCCTCCACGCCGTCGAACATCACGACGTGCACGCGCAGCGGCCCGCTCCGGTCCGCTTCGACCGCGGAGCTCTCGTCGACCGCGGAGCTCTCGTCGGTCGCGCCGGCCGCGCCGGGCCCGGACAGGGTGGCCGCGTGGGCGCCGGTGAGGGGGCCCGTGAGAGGTCCGGTACCGGTGACCGCCGCGCCGGTGGCGCCCAGGACGGCGGAGGCGCGGAGAAGATCCCGTCGGTTCATTGCAGCTCCTGCTCGGTTCCCGGCCGCCGGAGCTTCCGGCGGCCTTCTCCGGACAGGTCGGGCGACCACGCGCCCGGGTTCCCCGCAGCCTGCTCCGGAGCGGCTCCCCCGGGACCCGTCGTCCGCCGCCCGCCGTCCTGACGGGCGCGGGCACGCCGGTGCCCCCGGAACCGAGGGTTCCGGGGGCACCGGCGAACGCGTGCGTACGGCCGAGGGGACGGCCGGGGCAGCTGCCCGAAGGGTCTAGAGGGTGATGACGTTGCCCGCCTGCGGGCCGCGCTGGCCCTGGGTGATGTCGAACTCCACCCGCTGGTTCTCCTCCAGGTTCCGGTACCCCGTACCCGAGATCGCGCTGAAGTGGACGAACACGTCCGCCTCGCCCTGGTCGGGGGAGATGAAGCCGAAGCCCTTCTCGGAGTTGAACCACTTGACGGTGCCCTGCGCCATCGACGTACCTGCCTCTAGTTGAACCGGACCGCTTCCCGGCCCGCCGCGCCGATCCTGCCCCACCTGCGCAAAGGGACCAACGCACCGCGCCGGGGGGCGGGGTCCGGATCCATCCGGGACCGGGGATCGGTCCCGGACCCGGGGTGTGGCGCACCCCGCGGGCGGGCCCCGGCCCCAGACGGCTTTCGACCCACA